>DASYSI010000522.1:0-28729 GCA_036003485.1 Burkholderiales bacterium
CGGTCAGCGCCGGCGCGGTCAGCCCGCCACCTTTGCGATTGATGCCCTTGTTGTTCGACAGCACTCCGCCCTGTTCGACGACGCAATCGATGCGCGGACCTTTGACCTGTATCACTCCGAGCACGATGCGCCCGTCATCAAGCAGCAGCGTGTCGCCCGGAGATACGTCCTGCGGCAGGTTCTTGTAGTCGAGCCCGACGCGTTTTGCGTCACCGAGCTTGCACTCTGCATCGAGCACAAACTTGTCGCCGCTATTGAGCGTGATGCGGTCGTGCTCGAAGCGGCCGATGCGGATTTTCGGTCCCTGCAGGTCGACCAGCACGCCAACCGAGCGGCCGGTCTGGCGCGCCAGCGCCCGCACGAGTTCGACGCGGTCGGCGTGCTCGCGCGCGGTGCCGTGCGAAAAATTCATGCGCACCACGTCGAGTCCCGCCTCGATCATGCGCGCGAGCGTTTTCTTATCGCTCGAGGCAGGACCGAGCGTGGCGACAATCTTGGTGCGGCGAGGCATGATATTTAGTTCCGGTTTCAGGTTTCAGGGATCGGGTGCTCACGTGCTTGCTGGTGAAGTTTGTGAATGGTTTTTTAATCTTGAAACTTGTAACCCGGTTTCTCAGCCCGCTCGCTGTTCGAGTATTTCGACAGCCGGAAGTTTCTTGCCTTCGAGAAACTCCAGAAACGCGCCGCCCCCGGTCGAGATGTACGAGATTCGATCGGCAATTCCGTACTTGGCCACCGCTGCGAGCGTGTCGCCACCCCCGGCGATTGAAAACGCATGCGAGTCGGCAATCGCGCGCGCAATGCGCCGCGTACCGGCGCCGAATTGATCGAATTCGAACACGCCTACTGGTCCATTCCAGACGATGGTGCCAGCGCGCGCGATTATTTGCGCCAGGTAGTCGGCCGTCTGAGGACCGATATCGAGAATCAGGTCATCGCCGGCAACTGCTTCGACCTTCTTGATCGTAGCCTCGGCGTGCACTGATAATTCCTTGCCGCATACCACATCAACGGGAATCGGCACTTCACCGCCTTTGGCCGCGGCCGCTGCAAGGATGTCCTTAGCTTCTTGCGCCATGCCGGGCTCAGCGAGCGACTTGCCAATCTGATGGCCGGCGGCAAGGATAAACGTGTTGGCGATGCCGCCGCCGACGATCAGCCGATCGACTTTCTGCGCCAGCGTTTTTAAGAGTGTGAGCTTGGTCGACACCTTCGAACCGCCAACTATCGCCAGCAACGGCCGCTGCGGGTGTTCGAGCGCCTTGCCCAGCGCGTCGAGCTCCGCCGCCATCAACGGGCCCGCGCACGCAACCGGCGCGTACTTGGCTATGCCATAGGTGGTCGCTTCGGCGCGATGCGCCGTGCCAAAGGCATCGTTGACATAAATATCGCATAATGCCGCCATTTTTCTGGCGAGTGCATCATCGTTCTTTTTCTCGCCTGGATTCACGCGGCAGTTCTCAAGCATTACGACGGTCCCCGGTTCAACGTCAACCCCGTTGATCCAGTCACGCTTGAGCAATACCGGTGCTCCGAGAAGCTCACTTAAGCGTTGTGCCACCGGCGCAAGCGAGTCTGCGGGCTTGATTTCGCCTTCGGTCGGCCGGCCGAGATGTGAAGTCACCATCACTCTTGCGCCGGAAATGAGCGCGAGTTGAATCGCCGGCACCGAGGCGCGAATGCGTGTGTCATCGGTGATATTGCCGCTGTCGTCCTGCGGCACGTTGAGATCGGCACGGATGAACACGCGTTTGCCGGCGAGGTTCAGATCGGTCATTTTCAGTACTGGCATGCTTTCGCTTTCGCAAGCGTTCAGCCCGCTTTCATCAACGCAAGCGTGATGTCGAGCATGCGATTGGAGAAGCCCCATTCGTTGTCGTACCACGACAGCGCTTTCACCAGCGTACCGCCGGTGACCTTGGTCAGCGTCGCGTCGAAGATGCTCGAAGCCGGATTGTGATTGAAGTCGACCGACACCAGCGGCCCGTCGCTGTACTCGAGGACGCCCTTGAGCTCGCCCGCGGCGGCAGCTTTCATTGCTGCATTGACCTCATCGACGGTAGTGCTACGCGCGGCCGTAAATACGAGGTCGACGAGCGAGACGTTAATCGTTGGCACGCGCACTGCGAAGCCGTCGAGCTTGCCGTTCAATTCCGGCAGCACCAGGCCGACCGCGGCTGCGGCGCCGGTCTTGGTCGGAATCATCGACATGGTCGCTGAACGGGCGCGGCGCAGATCTTCATGATAGACATCGGTCAGCACCTGGTCATTGGTATATGAATGCACGGTGGTCATCAGTCCCTGCACCACGCCGATTTTTTCATGCAGCACTTTTACCATCGGCGCAAGGCAGTTGGTGGTGCACGACGCGTTTGAGATTACCGTATCACCCGCTTTGAGCGTCTTGTGATTGACGCCGTACACGACCGTCGCATCGACATCTTTGCCGCCAGGGGCTGAAATAATCACTTTCCTTGCGCCGCCTTTCAAATGCGCGCCCGCCTTTTCTTTGCTCGTGAATAGTCCCGTGCATTCGAGCACCACGTCGACGCCGAGTTCGCCCCACGGTAACTCCGCCGGATTGCGTCGCGCCAGCACTTTGATCTTGTCGCCGTTGACGATCATGAATTCGCCATCGACCGCAATAGTGCCGTTGAATTTGCCGTGCGCTGTGTCGTAACGCGTCAGATGCGCGTTGGTCTCGGCATTGCCGAGGTCATTGATCGCAACGATCTGAAGGTCGTGTTTTTTGCCGCTCTCGTAATGCGCGCGCAGCACGTTGCGCCCGATGCGCCCATAGCCGTTGATTGCAACTTTTATAGTCATGCTCTGCGTCTCCTGAAAATTCCCGCGCCGCCGGGAAAGCCGGCGAACTTAAACGACTTTCTTAACCGTCGCGACCACGTTGGCGACGGTGAAACCAAAAAACTTGAACAATTCTCCGCCCGGCGCCGATTCGCCGAAGCGGTCGATGCCGACGACCGCACCCGTCTTCGAATCCACGGCGCCGACATACTTGCGCCAGAAATCGGTGACGCCGGCTTCGACCGCCACGCGCGGTACGCCCGCGGGCAACACCGCTGCGCGGTACGCCGCGTCCTGCGCGTCGTAGAGCGAGGTGCACGGCATCGACACCACGCGTATGGCGAGGCCTTCCTTTTCCAATTGCTCGCGCGCGCCCATCGCGAGCGGCACCTCGGAACCTGTCGCGATAATCACAGCTTGGGGGCTGCCGCGTCCCGCTTCGGCGAGCACATATCCGCCGCGTGATATGGCGGCAATCTGTTCGGCGCTGCGTTTCTGAAACGCAATGTTCTGGCGCGACAGCACAAGGCAGCTCGGGCCATTCCTGCGCTGTAGCGCTGCGCCCCATGCCACCGCGGTCTCAACCGTGTCGCACGGCCGCCATACCGCCATGTTCGGAATCAGGCGCAGGCTCGAGACCTGCTCGACCGCCTGGTGTGTCGGTCCGTCCTCGCCGAGCCCAATCGAGTCGTGCGTAAACACGAAGATATTGCGCAGCTTCATCAGTGCCGCCATGCGCAGCGCATTTCTCGAGTAGTCCGAGAACATCAGAAACGTTCCTGTCTCGGGAATGAAGCCGCCGTGCAGCGCCATGCCGGTGGTAATCGCCGCCATCGCGAACTCGCGCACGCCGAAGTTCACGATATTGCCGGGCTCGCTCCGCGTGACGGCCTTGCTGCCCGGCCAGTTAGTGAACACGCTGCCCATCAAATCGGCCGCGCCGCCGACCAATTCCGGCAGCGCCGGCGCGAGCCGGCTCAGTACCAGTTGCGAAGCTTTACGCGTAGCCACCGTTTCAGCCTTCGCGTTCGCGTCGGCAACCGCTGCAGCCACTTCGGCGCCAAAGCGAGTGGGCAGCTCGCCCGCCGCGCGGCGTTCGAACTCACGCGCGAGCTCTGGATTCGCTTCGGCATAAGCAGCGAAACGCTGGTCCCATTCAGCCTGCGCAGCCGCACCTCGGGCGCGTTGATTCCATTCGACATAGGTCGCTTCGGAAATCTCGAACGGCGCGTACTGCCAGCCGAGATTGGTACGCGTCGCCGCAACTTCGTCCACACCGAGCGCCTCGCCGTGCGCCTTGGCGGTCCCGGCGCGCTTGGGCGCACCCTTGCCGATTATAGTTTTGCAGCAGATCAGGCTCGGCTTGTCGGTGATGGCTTGCGCCGCTCTCAATGCGGTCTCGATTGCAGCCGAATCGTGCCCGTCCACGTTTGGCACGACATGCCAGCCATAAGCCTCGAAACGCTGCGGCGTATTGTCCGTAAACCAGCCCTGAACCGGGCCGTCGATCGAAATGCCGTTATCGTCATAGAGCGCGATCAGCTTGCCGAGCCCGAAGGTGCCGGCAAGCGAACACGCTTCGTGCGAAATGCCTTCCATCAAGCAGCCGTCGCCCAGGAACACATACGTGTGATGATCAACGATCGTATGGCCGGGCCGGTTGAACTCTGCCGCGAGCAGGCGTTCAGCAAGCGCCATGCCGACGGCATTGGCGATCCCCTGCCCGAGCGGGCCGGTGGTCGTCTCGACGCCAGGGGTCAAGCCCGATTCGGGATGGCCCGGCGTTTTCGAATGCAACTGCCGGAAACGCCGGATTTCATCGAGCGGCAAATCATAGCCTGTCAAATGCAAAAGCGAATAGAGCAGCATCGACCCGTGCCCGTTCGACAGTACGAATCGATCGCGATCAGCCCAATGCGGATTGGACGGGTTGTGCTTCAGGAAATGACGCCACAGCACTTCCGCGATTTCCGCCATGCCCATGGGCATGCCGGGGTGTCCGGAGTTGGCTTGCTGCACGGCGTCCATCGCAAGCGCGCGTATCGCATTGGTGAGTTCCAGGCGGGAGCCCATTCGATCGATCCTTGAGGAATGCTGACTGCGGAGCGTAATTATCTTAGAAACCGGCGGCTTTGGCTATGTGACGCCGCCGAAATGCGCGCTGGTACTAAATTCTAGGCACGCTAGCAGACTAATCGTCGTTGCGACGGTTGAGCTTGATGCCGAGCTGCTTCAGCTTGCGATACAGATGCGTGCGCTCGAGACCTACGCTGTCGGCAACACGGCTCATGTTGCCGCCTTCCTTCGCAATGTGATGCTCAAAATACACGCGTTCAAACGCTTCGCGCGCCTCGCGCAATGTCAGATCGAGCGGCAGGCCTGGGGCCGTTGCCTGCTGGGTGCCAAACAACGACAGCGCCTGGTTCACGTCGCCGACGCTGATCTCTTCACCGGATGCGGTAATCGCGAGCGATCGCACCGTGCTTTCGAGCTGATTCAAATTGCCGGGCCAGTCATAGTTGCGCAGCGCGTTGAGCGCTGCAGTGTTGAAGTGGCGCGAAGTCACTTCTTTAGCCTCGATACTGCGCAGCAGGAACAGATTGGCAAGATCCGGAATGTCTTCACGATGTTCGCGCAGGCTCGGAATGTGCACCGTTACCGTCGCGATTGCGGCATACAGTCGCGCATCGAACCCGCCTTGCGCCACGAGCTCGGGCAGCGCACGCGCAGTTGCGCAGATCAACCGCGTGTTGTACTTATCCAGTTTGCCAACGATCAACAGCAGGCCTTTTTGTTCCATCCGGCTAAGCTCGCCAACCTCGTGCAAGAACAGCGTGCCTTCCCGCGCCTGGCCCAGCAAATCGAGCGGGGCTTCGGCCAGCACGGCGAGATTCTCAGGCGCGAGCCACGTCGCATTAGGCTGGTGCACGAACCGCGCGCACAATTCAACGCTGCTGCCGGGTTCGGCAACCAGCAGCAACGGCGACTTCAAATTGGTGACGCGCTCCAGACGCTGCTTCAACTCGGCCACCACCGGCGCCCGGCCCAGGGTGGCGAGCATTAACGTCGGTTTCACCTGCTGCTCGCCGCTGCGCAGTGCACGGCCTACGGTGGCCAGCAGCTTTTGCAGCGCAATTGGCTTTTCGAGAAAATCGTAGGCGCCGATGCGAGTGGCTTCCACCGCGGTATCGATGGTACCGTGGCCCGACATCATGACCACCGGCATCGTCAGCAGGCCTGCGCTCGCCCATTCCTTGAGCAGCGTGATGCCATCGGTGTCGGGCATCCAGATGTCGAGCAGCACCAGATCAGGACGACCCTGGCTGCGCATCGAGCGTGCCTGGCCCGCGTTTTCCGCGAGGCGCACCTGGTAGCCCTCGTCGCGCAGGATCTCCGAGAGCAGCTCCCGGATTCCGACTTCATCGTCGACCACTAGGATTTGCTGCATAGGGCTAGGTTGCGCTAAGCGCGCGCTGCGGCGCGCTTAGCGGCTGACTGAGCGACCGCGTGAGCGGAGTTCGCCGGTAGCGTAAACGTAACGCGCGCGCCATGTGGCGTGACGTTCTCGATTTCCACGGTTCCACCGTGCTCTTCAACAATTTTCTTCACGATTACCAAGCCGAGGCCGGTGCCTTTCGGTTTGGTCGTTACATACGGCTCAAATGCGCGCTGCATCAATTGCTCGGGAAAACCGCCGCCGTTGTCGGTGATGATCACGCGCATTCCATCGGCGCTCGGCTCCGAACGCACCACTATACTCGGATTTGCGCTGTCCACGAGCGCGTCCTGCGAGTTCTGCAGCAGGTTGTGGATTACCTGACGCAGTTGCGCTGGGTCGCCGATGAGGTGAGGGAGACGGGGCGCGAGATCGACGTGGATCCAGCCGGCGAGCGATTCGTAGAGCGTTAATACTTCAGTCAACAGCGCGTTGAGATCGATTTCCTGCCGCGTCGGCTCGGGCATGCGCGCATATTGGCGGAAGGCATCGACCATATTCTTGAGCGCGCTGACCTGGTTCACGATGGTTCGCGTCGAGCGCGCCAGCATCTCGGCTTCCGGCGCGGCGAGCTTGTCGGCGAGTTTGTGCTGCAGCCGCTCGGCCGAGAGCTGGATCGGCGTCAGCGGGTTTTTGATTTCGTGCGCGAGACGCCGCGCGACTTCGGTCCACGCCGCGTCGCGTTGCGCCTGCATGACATGAGTAATGTCATCGAACACAACCACATAACCGGTGCCGCTGCCAGCCGGCAGCCGCGTGCCGCGCAGCAATAACATCTGATGACCGGACTTGCCGCTGCGCTCAATCTGCTTCTGCCACTCCGCATCGTCGGCGCCATGGAAAGCGGCGGCAATGTCGGCGGCGAGCGCTTCGAGCGCCGGTATACGTTCGCGCCAGCGCTCGAGCTCGCATCCCTCGAGCTGCGCAATATCGGCGTCAAGAATGGCGGCGGCGCTGTGATTGAAAGAGCGCAGCCGCAAGGTTTCATCGAATGCAAGAACCCCGGCTGACAGATTGGTCAATATGCTTTGCACATAAGCATGGGCATTCGCGAGTTGCGTTTGATTGCGCTCGGCCACCGCGCGCGTCTCGGCCAGCTGCTGACGCATCGTATTGAATGACTGCGTCAGGACCCCGAGCTCGTCATGGCTCGCCACAGTCTCGCGCTGGCTGAAGTCCCCCTGCGCCACCGCGCGCGTGCCCTCAACCAGAAAGCTTAGCGGCGCGGACAGGCGTTCGCTCAGCACGAACGCAAGCGACAACGCCGTAAGCAGTGCCAGCAGCAGCGTCAGCGTGAGCGTGAGCCCGTATAGCCGCTTCAATCCCAGGCGTGCGAGCAATAATTCTTGATATTCGCGCTGCCCGGTTTGCACGATCTCGGCGTCGACCGCAAGTTGTTTCGGCACGGGCTGCAGCAGTTGCAGCACGCGCATTTCTTCCGTCAGGCTCATGACGTTGACCGGCACCAGCACGCGCAGATAAAGGCCTTTGTCGGGAATCGACTCCGTCGCGCTGTAGCTTTGCTGCAACCGCAACTGGCGCAGTATCGCGGCGCTTGGAATTTCGGGCATCAACCCGGCACGCTCGGTGCCTGCATAAGCAATGACCCTGCCGCGCTGGGTAAAGAGCGTCGCTTCCTGCACTCCGGCCTGTTCGCGCAGCATATTGAGCGCGCTGATGTGCTCGACGGGCGGTCGTACTGCGAGCGATACCGCCATCGCTTCGGCTTTCTTGGTGAGATCTTTCAGAAGATTGTCGAGTGTGTTACGGCCGAGATTGAGGCCGCCTTCAAGCGCCTTCTCGACGCGCACATCGAACCACGACTCGATGCTTTTAGCGACAAACTGAACCGAGACGCCATACACGAGCGCTCCCGGCAACACGGCCACCAGCGCGAACAGCAACACCAGCCGCAACGTGAGCTTGGCGCCGAATACCCCGGCCTTGAGTTTCTGCCGCAGCGTATACAACTGGTAGGCAAGCAGAAGCGCGAGGCACACCGCGAGTCCGCCGTTGAGTGCAAGCAATACCGGGTAGTGCTGTGCAAACAGCGCGGTGTTTGCGCTCGCCGTCGCCAGCAGGTAGAGCGTCACCGCGCCCACTACGGCGCATACGATCAGCAGATACTTGGCGACACCACTTTGCAGCACCGGCCGGATGCCAGTCATATCGAGCATCACGGCGTCACACTCCAGCGGTGCCACTCGGAGCCGAAATTCCAGTCGCGCGACGCGAGTGCGTTGAGCTGAAAAGGCTTCGGCAGCTGCGACACGTCGAGCCGCATGCGCACCCCGGCGATGTAGGTATTGCCCTTGCTGAGAACGCCGGTCTCGAGTACCTGGCGCCGGCGCACGCGCGACAGGAAATCAAGCGCTTCCGCCAGCGAACCGAAATTCTGAAACAGCGATCCGACACCGAGCCGGTACTGCCGCGTCAGCGCGTTGTACGAAAGACGGTATTGTTGCTGGGTGCTGAAGACTTTCTCGTTGAGCCAATACCAGCGCGGACGGATGACTTCGAATTCGAGCAGGAAGTAAAGTGCAACGCCTTTATTGAGCGCGTCTTCGAGCGTCGGATTCAGCGCGATTTCGAAGTCGGCCTCAAGGTAATATCCTTCCTCCCCGGCGACCAACGCAGCGTGGCGGACTTCGACGCCTTCGGCTTGCACGAGCGTCGCCGCCAACAGCAGCAATCCAAGCGCAATCAGCTGGCTATAGTTTTTGCAGCAGCGCGTAATAAAAGCCGTCATGCTCGTTATTCGGCAGCAGCTGGCCTTCAGGGGTCCCGTCCAACGTTGTCACTCCGCACAACGGCAGCGGTCTGGCATCGACGTGGCGCGCCAGAAATTGCGCGATCTGCAGCGAGTTCTCTTCCTGAAAAATTGAACACGTTGTATACAGCAATTTACCACCACTCGCCAGTAACCGCCACAGACTGTCCAGCAGGCGCTGCTGCTGTGAAACGAACTGCGGGATGTCGGTCGCGCGGCGCAACCATTTGATATCGGCGTGGCGCCGTACGATGCCAGAAGCGCTGCAGGGCACATCCGCTAAAATCCGCACAAACGGCTTGCCATCCCACCACGCCCTAGTCTCGTTTATGTCGGCGGCGATCAGTTTGGCGCTGAGGCGCAACCGCTCCAGGTTTTGCCGCACGCGCGCGAGCCGCATCGCATCGTTGTCGAGTGCCGTCAGATCAAGCTCCGCGATTTCGAGCAGGTGCGTGGTTTTGCCGCCCGGAGCGGCGCACGCATCGAGTACGCGCATGCCCGATTTCACATCAAGCAGCGGCGCCGCGAGCTGTGCCGCAGCGTCCTGTACTGAGACCATGCCGTCCGCAAACCCCGGTAACCGCGCGACTGGAAGCGCGCGTGCAAGCGTTACGCCGTCCGCCCCGACCGCGGTTGCTGCAATAGCATGTTGCGCGAGGAGTGCGAGGTAGGCGTCGCGCGATATCTGGCGCTGGTTAGCGCGCACGGTAAACGGCGGATGCAGATTGCCTGCTTCGAGCACCGCCGCATAGCATCGCGGGTATTGCGCGCGCAGTTTGTCGATCCACCACTGCGGGTAGGAAAAACGCCCGATCTCCGTGCGCGTCGCGCTCGCGAAAAGGGCTTTGCGCCGGCGTAAGAAATTGCGCAGCACTGCATTGATCAGGCCGGCAGCCTGCGGCGTGCCGAGCGGCGCCGCGCAACGCACCGCGTTATCGACAATGGCATACGGGGCGGCGCGAGTGTGCTCCAACTGGTATAGCGCGACCAGCAGAAGCCAGCGCAATCGATCGTCATGCAAAGGCTTTGTGAGCAGCTGCTGCAGCACGATTTCAAGCTGCAAACCAAACCGCAGCGTGCCGTAACACAGGTCCGAGATCGCAGCGCGCTGTTGCGACGTCAGCTGTGGATGGCGAGGCCATAGCGCGGCGAGCGCCGTGTTTAAATTACGGCCGCCTGCAACCGCCGCGACGGTCGCGCTCGCAAGCCGCTGGGTTTCAAGCACGGCTTGCTAGCAGGCTAATGCAGAACCCCATGGGGCCGCCTGCTAGGCTTTGGGTTCAGCGCGCCATCGCCAACAGGCGCGCGATGCGCTCCCGCGTGGCGGGGTGGGTGCTGAACAATCCGGCAATGCCTTCACCCGTGAGCGGATTGATGATCATCATTTGCGCGGTTTCGGGATGGCGCTCGGCGGCGGCAAGCGGCACGTCGTGCGCGTAGCGCTCGATTTTCTCGAGCGCCGCCGCAAGCGCTTGAGGATCGCCGCTGATTTCGGCGCCGCCATGATCTGCTCCGAATTCGCGCGCGCGCGAGATCGCAAATTGAATCAGCATTGCCGCGATCGGCGCGAGTATCATGACCAGCAAACCGACGACCGGGTTGGGTCGATTCTCGTCGCCGCCTCCGAGAAACATGAACATATGGGCCAGACTCGAGATCGCGCCGGCGACGGTGGCCGCTATGGTCGAAGTCAATATGTCGCGATGCTTGACGTGCGCGAGTTCGTGCGCGATCACGCCGCGCAGCTCGCGCGCCGATAACAATTGGAGGATGCCGGTAGTCGCGGCGACCGCCGCGTGTTCGGGATTGCGGCCCGTGGCGAATGCATTCGGCTGGGCTTCGTCGATCAAATAGACTTTGGGCATCGGCAGCCCGGCGCGCTGCGCAAGTTCGTGCACGACCCCGTAGAGCTGGGGCGCGCCTGCCGCGTCGACTTCGCGCGCGTTGTACATCCGCAGCACCATCTTGTCGGAAAACCAATAGGCAAAGAAATTCATGGCGCCGGCGAGCGCGAGCGCGACCAGCATTCCCTGCCCGCCCCCGAGCGCGCCGCCGACGACACCGAAGAGCGCAACGATGCCGGCCATCAGTAATGATGTCTTGAACCAGTTACCGACCATGATCGTCCTTTGCGTTGCGTGCCACGTCGATAAGATATGCGCTATTCGGCCATTTTCAAGGCCCAAGCCGCGTCCCTGGCGCCAGCGCCGAGCCTGCGAGAAATACGGGAGCGGAAAGCCGTTTGCCGCCGGCTTTTTGCAATTCGGTGATGCACACTGCACCGTCGCCCGCCGCTACGACGATACCATCGGCAGCGGCGCTGACGACGGTGCCGCGCCGCCCGGCTGCCGTCCCTGCCGGCCCTGCCGGATGCGCACACCAGATTTTTAATGCCACACCATTCAAGCTCGTGACGGCGCCAGGCACCGGATTGAAAGCGCGGATTTGTCGGCAGATATCGCGTGCGCTGCACGACCAGTTGATTGCCGCTTCGGCTTTCGAGATCTTTGCGGCGTAAGTCGCGGCTGCATCATTCTGCGCGCACGGCAGCGGGTTCTCATGCAACGCGCGCACGATACAGCGCGCGCCGAGCGAAGCAAGCCTTGCCTGCAGTGTCTGTGCCGTATCGTCATCGTTGATCGTAATTTTTTCCTGCAGCAGGATTGCACCGGTATCGAGACGATCATCCATTTGCATGATAGTGATGCCCGTTTCACTATCTCCGGCAAGCAGCGCGCGCTGGATCGGCGCCGCACCGCGCCAGCGCGGCAACAACGAAGCGTGAATGTTGAGGCAACCGCGCAATGGAATCGCGAGAACCGCAGCAGGCAGGATCAGGCCGTACGCTGCAACCACCATCACTGCCGGCTCAATTGCACGTAATTGATCTTGCAGCGCCGCGTCTTTGAGACTCGCCGGCTGCGCCAGCGGCAAGTCGTGCGCGAGGGCAAGCGCTTTGACGGCACTCGGGCGCGGACGCAAGCCGCGGCCCGCGGGGCGGTCGGGCTGCGTCAGTACGAGCGCGACCTCAAAGTCCGCGGCGAGCAGTGCCTCGAGCGCAGTCGCGGCGAACTCCGGCGTGCCCGCGAAAATCAGTCTCATGTCTTTAGTGCGGACGCGCGCACCGCGCCAGCGCGGTCAGGTAGCACCGACAAGGGGCCCGTAACACTGGAAATGCGCGGTCATATTGGCGCAACGTCCAATTACATCACGCGTTGTTGTTGCTTCTTGAGTTTGGCGAGGATACGTTGGCGCTTGAGGCGTGACAAATGTTCAACGAAAACTTTTCCCTCGAGGTGTTCCATTTCGTGCTGGATGCAAACCGCGAGTAATCCTGCGGCCTCGAGTTGAAAAGCTTTGCCGTGGCTGTCGAGGGCGCGCACCGTGATATGTTCGGCGCGTCTGACTTTTTCAAAAATACCCGGTACCGATAAGCAGCCTTCTTCGCAATCGGAAATGCCGCCGCTCGCGATGATTTCCGGGTTGATAAAAACCTTAAGCTGGTCGTGAGTTTCCGCGATATCGACAATAATGACACGTTGATGAACGTCGACTTGCGTGGCCGCCAGGCCAACTCCGGGCGCCGCATACATGGTTTCTGCCATATCCTTGATTAAACGGCGGATTTCATCATTTACGACGGCGACCTTCCGGGCTACGGTTTTCAGCCGTGGATCGGGGTATTGCAGAATACGCAGCAGAGCCATAAATCTTGCAAATTTAACAAACTAGGGGCACAATTTAAACTAGTTTATGACTATTGGGGCTAATTCGGTGCCATCAAGCAACGAGCTCGGCCTTGGGCTATTCAACGTTGGGGGGACGCGATGCGTAAGTCGATTATATCGCTGATTATATTGTGCAGTTGGTCCACGCTTGCCTCTGCTGCGACGACGGCCGATTTGGCCAGCGGCGCGCCTGACCGTTATGTCGTGGTGCCGGGCGACACATTATGGAGCATCGCCAGCCGCTATCTGAAATCGCCCTGGAAGTGGCATGAGTTATGGCGCATGAACCGCGCGCAGATCAAAAACCCCAATCGTATTTATCCCGGCGATGTCATCGTGCTCGACCGATCGGCCGCGGATGTGCGGCTCCAACTGCTCAAGAGCGATACCATCAAGCTGTCGCCGCAGGCGCTTACGAGTGACCTCGCTGCCGAGCCCGTACCGACGATTCCGATCGCCGATATCGAGCCATTTCTCAGCAAGCCACTGGTAATTGCTCAGGACCAACTCGTCGCTGCGCCGCGAATCGTTCGTACCCAGGAGGACCGCGTCGCATTAGGCGCCGGCAATATTGCGTACGCGCAGGGTATCACCCAGGATCAAGGCGATTATTGGCAGATTTTCCGCGCCGGGCCGGTGCTCGTTGATCCCGATACGCAGGAAAGCCTCGGCTATCAGGCGATCTACCTCGGCGAAGCGAAAGTCGCCAAATATGGCGCTGTCAGCACGCTCGAGATCGTCAAATCGCCGCTCGAGATTTACGCCGGCGATTATTTGTTGCCCTCGCCACGCCAAGACCTGCTTGAAAACTACCTTCCCCACGCCCCCGACAAGAAAATCGATGCGCGCATCATCGCCGCCTACGGCGGCCTGTTTGAGGTTGGGAACAATGCCATCGTCGCCATCAGCAAAGGCGCGCGCGACGGGGTCGAAGTTGGTCATGTTTTCGCGATTTACCGCAATCTCAATGCGTCTACTTATCGCTTGCGTGAAAGCGCGCTGTACGGCCGCACTGGGCTCATCTACGACGAAAAAAATCCACGGACGAATTACCACAACACGCCGCTGGCCACGCGCGATTCGCCGCTGTATGGCCGCGTCGGCCCGATGGGCTATAAATACAGGAACGACAAAACCCGTCTGCCAGCGCCCCCATTGCCGGATGAGCGCTACGGTCTGCTGATGGTGTTCCGCGTGTTCGATCGCGCCTCCTACGCGCTGGTCATGAATGCCGACCGGCAGGTTCATGTGCTCGACCTAGCGACCAACCCGTAAGCGCCGGGCGCCGCGCGAGCTGCTGCGCGCGCCCAACGACAGGCGCCGACGATCTGCTGCTACCCCGCTTGTCGCCCGCCGACTCAAACGAACTCGACGCATGGCTGCGCCTGACCTCGATTGCGGGGCTGGGCAATGCCACTTTGCGCAACCTGCTGCTCGAGTTTGGCTCTCCCGACGGCGTGCTTGCCGCGCGCGCTGGAGATCTCAATCGATTCGTTGCTGAAGATATTGCCGCACAGATCGTGGCCGGCGGCGACGCCGAAGCCGTGCGGCGCGCGCGCGAGTGGCTGGCCGCTCCGGAAAATCACTTAATCGCCCTGGGCGACGCGCACTATCCTCAACTGCTGCTCCAAATCTCGGACCCACCGCCGCTGCTTTACATCAAAGGGCGCCGCGAGCTCTTGAACCGTCCGGCACTCGCGATCGTCGGCAGCCGCAACGCGACCGCACAGGGAATTGCAAACGCCGAGGATTTTGCCCGCGCGCTGAGCGACGCCGGCATCACCATTGTAAGCGGGCTCGCGCTTGGCATCGACGCAGCCGCACATCGCGGTGGACTCGCCGGTGCGGCAAGCAGCATCGCAGTTATCGGTACCGGAATAGATGTCGTCTATCCGGCACGCAATCGCGATCTCGCGCATCAGCTCGCAGCACAGGGCGCGCTGGTCTCGGAATTTGCACTCGGCACCCCTGCGATTGCGAGCAACTTCCCGCGCCGCAATCGTGTCATCAGCGGCATGAGTCGCGGCTGCCTGGTGGTCGAAGCCGCGCTGCAAAGCGGCTCGCAGATCACGGCGCGGCTTGCCAACGAGCAGGGGCGCGAAGTCTTTGCGCTGCCCGGCTCGATCCACTCTCCGCTCGCGAAAGGCTGCCACGCGTTGATCAAGCAGGGCGCCAAGCTCGTCGAGAGTGCCAACGACATTCTCGAAGAGCTCAATCTTGCCGCCGTTGCGCCGATTGTCCACGCGACGCCCGAGCTGGACGCCAATGCTGCGCGTCTGCTCGATTTGCTCGGATACGCGCCGAGCGGCCTCGATACGCTGTGCGCGCTCTCAGGCTGGGGCACACACACGGTGTCTGCGCTGCTGCTCACGCTTGAATTGCATGGCCTAATTGAGAATTTGCCCGGCGGACAATATCAGCGTGTGCGTTGAGCGCCTGCGGCGCCTCGCGCGCAACATTCCGGCGCTATATTAGCGCGCAGGCTTGCTTTGGCGGATTTTTGTTCTTATCATCTGGCGCTCTCTTGAAGCGGCGACGCGCCGAAATTTTTATAACCAACTGCTGATGGCCACGAAAAAACAACCCGCTGCCAAAAAGTCCGCCGTCGCGAACGCTGCGCCGGCCGGCAAGAAACTCATCATCGCCGAAAAGCCCTCGGTTGCAAACGACATCGCGCGCGTGCTGGGCGGCTTCACGAAACACGGGGACTATTTCGAAAGCAACGACTACGTGCTGTCGTCCGCAGTCGGCCATCTGCTGACGCTCGCGGTGCCAGAGCAATTCGAGGTCAAGCGCGGCAAATGGTCGTTCGCGCATTTGCCGATGATCCCGCCGCATTTCGATCTGCAGCCGATCGAACGATCGGAAGAACGCCTCAAGCTGCTTACTAGACTCATCAAGCGCAAGGATGTCATCGGACTCATCAACGCGTGCGACGCCGGGCGCGAAGGAGAGCTGATCTTCCGTTACATCGTGCGACATGCCAACTCCTCGAAACCCAGTCAGCGCCTATGGCTGCAATCGATGACGCCGGCGTCGATCCGCGAGGGATTCTCGCGATTGCGCGCGGACAAGGAAATGCTCCCGCTAGCGGACGCTGCGGTGTGCCGTTCGGAGTCCGATTGGCTGGTGGGCATCAACGGCACGCGCGCGATGACAGCATTCAACTCGAGGTCGGGCGGATTTCACCTGACGACCGTCGGCCGCGTGCAGACCCCGACGCTCGCGATTCTGGTCGAACGCGAGGACAAGATCAAAAAATTCGTGTCGCGTGATTACTATGAAGTTCACGCGACATTCGCCTGCAAGGCGGGCGAGTACGTCGGCCGCTGGCTTGACGAACAATTCAGCAAAGACAAGAAACCCGACGATAGTGACCTCAAGCCCGAGCGCCTGTGGGAACGCGCGCGCGCCGACGCAATCCGTGCCAAGTGCCAGGGCAGGATCGGCGTTGTCGAAGAGGAAAGCAAGGCCTCAACCCAGCTTTCGCCGCTGTTGTACGATCTCACCAGCCTGCAGCGCGACGCGAACGGACGTTTCGGCTTTTCGGCCAAAACTACGTTATCCATCGCGCAGGCATTGTACGAAAAGCACAAGGTCCTGACGTATCCGCGCACTGACTCGCGCGCATTGCCCGAAGACTACCTGTCCACGGCCACCGCCTCGATGCTGGCGCTCGACAAATCATTCCAGCCGTTCGTCAAGCAGATACTTGCCAACAAATGGGTGCGTCCGAACAAGCGCATTTTCAACAACGCGAAGATTTCGGATCACTTCGCGATCATTCCGACCTCGATCGCGCCTAAAAATCTGAGCGAGGCCGAAACAAAAATTTATACTTTGGTCACCAAACGTTTCCTTGCCGTGTTCTTCCCGGCTGCTGAATTTCAAATCACAACGCGCATCACACGTGTTGAGGGTGAGCCGTTCAAGAGCGAAGGCAGGATCATGGTGAACGCCGGCTGGCTCGAGATCTACGGCAAGGAGGCCGAGACCGACGATACGCCTGCGCTGGTACCGGTCGCGGCCCAAGAGACGCCCCGCGCACGCGAAGTCACGGTCGCGGCGCTGCAAACCAAGCCACCGGCGCGCTACTCCGAGGCAACGCTGCTGTCCGCCATGGAAGGCGCGGGCAAATTGATCGATGACGAGGAACTGCGCGACGCGATGCGCGCCAAGGGCCTTGGCACACCGGCCACGCGCGCTACAATCATCGAAGGTCTGATCTACGAAAAATATGTGAATCGCAACGGCCGCGAGTTGCAGCCGACCGCCAAGGCTGACCAGCTCATTGCGTTGCTGCGGGGCCTGAAGATCGACGAGTTGCGCTCGCCCGAGCTGACCGGCGAATGGGAATACAAGCTGGCGCAAATGGAGCAGGGCAAGCTCAAGCGTGACGCCTTCATGAAGCAAATCACCGATATGACGCGCCATATCGTCGAACGCGCGAAACAGCATGAAAGCGACACCGTGCCGGGCGATTTCTCGACATTGTCGACGCCGTGCCCGAAGTGCGGCGGGGTGGTCAAGGAAAACTACAAGAAATTCCAATGCCAGAGCTGTGATTTCGCACTCTGGAAAATTCTTGCTGGACGCCAACTCGAGCCGGCGGAAGTAGAAGAGTTGATCACCAAACGCAGCGTGGGACCCTTGCAGGGTTTCCGCAGCCGCATGGGGAAACCTTTTAACGCGGTGCTCAAGTTGAGTCCCGAATTCAAAACCGAGTTCGATTTCGGTCAGAACAGCAATGACGCTGACGCGGAGCCGGTCGATTTTTCCGCTCAGCAGCCGCTCGGTCGCTGCCCCAAATGTGGCGGGCAGGTGTTCAGCCACGGCGTCGCTTATATCTGTGAGAAAGCGACTGGCCCCGAGCGAAGCTGCGATTTTCGCTCCGGCAAGATCATTTTGCAGCGCCCGATCGAGCCCGAACAGATGCGCAAACTGCTGACTACAGGCAAAACCGATCTGCTGCACCGGTTTATTTCCAAGAAAGGGCGCCCTTTTTCGGCGTTCCTCGCACGCGGTGACGACGGCAAAGTGAGTTTCGAATTCGCGCCGCGCGAACCGAAAGCGGCGAAACCCAAGACTGCCGCTAAGCCACGCAAAGCAGTAACAACTTAGGGATATGCAAGGGGCAAGGTGGGAAAAGCAGGTTCCCACCCCTTCGTGGGCCCATCTGTACAGAGATTCCTCAGGCCAGCACGGCTAACGCCCGGGTGGGGTCACGTGTATCTCGTTGCGCTGAGCCTTCTCATCGCGTGTGGAAAGCCCGCGCGGCGAGGGCAGCTCGGAGGCGGTCCAGCCGCCTCCCAGCGCTTTGACCAGCGTCACGGCCGCGGCCAAGCGCTGGCCGCGGATGCCAACTGCGGTGCGCTCGTTTGCGAGCTGCGCGGTCTGCACAATGACAACATTCAGGTAACTTACCGTTCCCGCCTTGTATTGATTGAGTGTGAGCTCCACCGACTGGCGCGCCGCCTGCACTGCATCCTCCTGCACGTTGGCCTCCTGCTCCAGGATGCGCAGCGCGGCGAGATTGTCCTCCACTTCCTGGAATCCTCCGAGCACGGCCTGGCGGTAGGCCGCGACGTTGGCGTCGAAAACGGCGATCGCCTGGTCGGTCAATGCCCGCCGCAAGCCGGCGTCGAAAATCGTTTGTGCAAGCGCTGGGCCGATGGCCCAGAAACGGCTCGGCAGCGTCAGCAGTTGAGGCAAGACGGAGCTCTGGAATCCCCCTGACGCCGACAGCGTGAGCGCGGGGAAAAACGCGGCCTGTGCGACGCCGATCTGCGCGTTTGCTGCGGCAACCCGGCGTTCTGCGGCGGCGATATCCGGCCGGCGTTCGAGCAATTCCGACGGCAAACCCAGTGGCACCGATGGAATCGCAACATTAAGCGCTGTGCGCGCCAGCGCGAATTCAGCCGGCGGCTTGCCGATCAGGATCGCAATCGCGTGCTCAAGCTGCGCGCGCTGCACGCCAACGTCGATCGCCTGGGCCTGCGTGCCCTTCAGCTGCGTTTCGCCCTGCGCCACGTCGACCTTGCCCGCCACGCCGGCGTTGTAGCGGTTGCGCGTCACATCGAGTGACTTCTGGAACGCCGCGACCGAGTCATCGAGCAGCTGCTGCTGCACATCGAGCACGCGCAATTGGAAATAGTCCAACGCCAGCTCCGCCTGCGCCGACAGGCGCGCCGTTTCGAGATCGGCAGCGCTCGCCTGCGCGCCTGCCACGTTCGATTCCACCGTTTTGCGCACGCGCCCCCACACGTCTGCCTCCCAGGTTGCATCGAGCGAGAGGTTGTAATCGTTGGCCGTGCCGCCGCCGCCGCGGCGGTTGGTGGTGCTTGAGGTCGAACCCGTGCCTGAGCCGCTGCGCGTGGCCGAAGCGGCTCCTGTTACGGTCGGGAACAGACCGGCGCGCGCCTGCTGCACGAGCGCGCGCGCCTGCCGGAACCGCGCCTCGGCGGCAATGACATTCTGGTTGGAAATATCGACCTGCTCGATAAGCGCGTTCAATTGCGCATCGCCAAAAATTTCCCACCACTTGCCGCGATTGACTTCGTCGCGAGGCTGCGCAATCTTCCACTCGCCGGCTTCCTTGTACGCGGGCGGCGTCGCAACGCTCGGGCGCTCGTACTTGGGACCAACGGTGCAAGCGCCGAGCAAGGCGAGCGTCGCCACGCATGCAAGCGTATATGCACGGGCGCGCGTCAGTTTCATTCAGCCTCCAGTACTACCCGGCCCGGCCTGCGGTTCCAAACGCGCTGGCACCACAAGCGGAAACGATCGAGGTAGATGTAAACCACCGGCGTAGTATAAAGCGTAAGCAATTGGCTCAATATGAGTCCGCCGACGATCGAGATGCCGAGCGGCCTGCGAAACTCCGAGCCGTCGCTGAAACCGATGGCAAGCGGCACCGCCGCAAGCAGCGCCGCCATCGTCGTCATCATGATCGGACGAAAGCGCAGCAGGCACGCTTCAAAAATCGCGTCCTCGGGACGCTTGCCGTGCTCGCGTTCAGTCTCGAGCGCGAAATCGATCATCATGATGGCGTTTTTCTTGACGATCCCGATCAAGAGGATCACGCCGATCAGTGCGATGATGCTGAACTCAGTGCGAAACAGCATCAAGGCGAGCAGCGCCCCGACGCCGGCCGACGGCAGCGTCGACAGTATGGTCAGTGGATGCACGTAACTTTCGTACAACACGCCGAGCACGATATAGACAGTCAGGAGCGCCGTCAGTATCAGCCACGTCTGACTGTCAAGCGAAGCCTGAAATGCGCGCGCGGTGCCTTGAAAAGTGCCGTAAATCGTAGCCGGTACGCCAATGCGCGCCATGGTGTCATTGATCGCTTTGACCGCATCGGAGAGCGCCACATCGACCGGCAGACTGAAGCTGATCGTGGAGGCCACGAATTGCCCCTGATGGTTGACCGCAAGCGGGGTGCTGGTCGGTTCATAATGGGAAAAAGCCGACAACGGGACGAGCGTCTCCGCGGAAGTACTGATGGCGTTCGCGAGTGTCGTCGTCGTGACGTTGCCGGCGTTGCCTCCGGTCGAGGTCGTCGCGGTGGCGCAGCCGTTGGCGGTGACCGTAATGCATCCACTGGTCGAGCCCGTCGTATTGCCGGTAGTCGTAACCGTCGTGCTGCTGCCCTTAGCGACCGTGGTGAATCCGCCGGCAGCGGTAGAGTTGCGGATCGGCAACGCACGCACGTAGATGTCCTTCAGCGTTTCCGGGCTCTGCCAGTATTTCGGCGCGACTTCCATCACGACACGATACTGGTTGAGCGCCGAGTAGATCGTCGACACCAGCGACTGGCCGAAAGCATCGTTGAGTGTCGCGTCGATTTGCCGCGTCGTCACGCCGAGGCGCCCGGCGGTGGCGCGGTCGATCACGAGCGTTGTCTGCAGCCCCTTTTCCTGCTGGTCGGAGGTCACGTCGACCAGTTCCGGCACTTGAGTCAGCGCGCGCTGCAGACGCGGGGTCCACGCCCGCAGTTGCTCGAGATCGTCGGCCTGCAACGTAAACTGATACTGCGCGTCGCTTTGGCGCCCGCCGATGCGGATATCCTGTACCGGCTGGAGAAACAACGTGGCACCCGGGACGCTGCTAAGCTTGCCGCGCAGGCGCGCGATGACCATGTCGGCGGAAATCTTGCGTTCGGACTTCGGCTTGAGCGAAATGAACATGAAGCCGCCGTTGCGGCGGCCGCCGCCGGTGAAGCCCGTCACGCTCTCGACCGCGGGATCGCTTTGTATGATCCTGACAAAATCGGCAAGCTTTTGCTGCATCGACTGGAACGAACTGCTCTGGTCGGCCTGGATCGAACCGGTAAGCCGCCCGATATCCTGCTGCGGGAAAAAACCCTTCGGAATGCTGATGTAAAGATAGACATTGAGGCAGATGGTGGCGGCGAGTATCGATACGATGAACCGCGGATGCCGCAATGCCCAGCCGAGGCTTTTCTCGTAACCGCGGGCTGCCCAGTCAAATACGCGTTGACTGGCCGCATACACGCGCCCTTGGCTGTCGCTGGACTTCGCCTTGAGCAGCCGCGCACACATCATCGGCGTAGTGGTCAGCGATATCACGAGTGAAACCAGGATGGCCACCGACAGCGTAACGGCAAATTCGCGGAACAACCGGCCCACGATACCGCCCATCAACAGGATCGGTATGAATACAGCGATCAGCGACAGGCTCATCGACAGCACGGTAAAGCCCACTTCGCGTACGCCCTGCAGCGCCGCCTTGAACGGCGTCATTCCACGCTCGATGTGGCGCGACACGTTTTCGAGCACCACGATCGCATCATCGACGACGAACCCGGTGGCAACGGTGAGCGCCATCAGCGACAGGTTATTGAGGCTGAAACCGCACAAGTACATCACGCCGAAGGTGCCGATCAACGACACCGGCACTGCGACGCTCGGAATCAGCGCCGCGCGCGCGTTGCGCAGGAACAGAAACACGACCATGATGACCAATCCCATCGAGATGAGCAGCGTGCGCTCGACTTCACGCAGGCTCGCGCGGATAGTCGTGGTGCGCTCCATCACGACGTTCAGATCGATCGCGCTGGGAATGGAAGCCTTCAACTGCGGCAGCAAATCGCGCACGCGGTCGGCGGTCTCGATGATGTTGGCGCCGGGCTGGCGATAAAGAATCACAAGCACCGCCGCCTTGCCGTTCGATATGCCGTCGTTGCGCAAGTCCTGCACCTGGTCCACCACTTCCGCCACGTCGGAGAGCCGCACCGCGATGTTATTGCGGTACGCAATGATCAGCGGCATATACTCGCGCGCCTGCCGCGCCTGGTCATTGGCGTAAATCTGCCAGCTGCGCTCGTCGGTTTCGACCACACCCTTGGGCCGGTTGGCATTGGTCGCCCCGATCGCGGTGCGCACGTCTTCGATACCGATGCCGTACTTGTTCAACGCCAGTGGATTGAGTTCGACGCGCACCGCGGGCAGCGAGCTGCCGCCGACGGTCACCTGCCCGATGCCCGACACTTGCGACAGCTTTTGCGCAATGATGGTCGAGGCCGCGTCGTACATCTGGCCGCGGTCATACATGTCCGAGGTGAGCGAAATGATCATGATCGGCGCATCCGCCGGATTCACCTTGCGGTAGCTCGGATTACTCGGCATGCCGGTCGGCATCAGCGCGAGCGCGGCGTTGATCGCGGCCTGCACGTCACGCGCGGCGCCGTCGATGCCGCGGCTCAATTCGAACTGCAGCGTGACCCGCGTATTGCCGAGCGTGCTTGACGAGGTGATTTCGGTAACGCCTGCGATTCGGCCGAGCGAGCGTTCGAGCGGCGTGGCTACGGTCGCGGCCATTGTTTCCGGACTCGCCCCCGGTAACGATGCCTGTACCGAAATGGTCGGATAGTCGACCTGTGGCAGGGGCGCGACCGGCAACAGCTTGAACGCAATCGCGCCCGCGAGCGCAAGCCCGATGGTCAACAGCGTGGTGGCGACCGGCCGCCGGACGAACGGTTCGGAAATGTTCATGGCCGTTCGCCTTCCACCGCACGCGCACCGGCGCTTTCCCCGCGACCTCGGTCAACCCGTCGTGCCAGGCGGTCGAAAGCGAGATAGATCACGGGTGTTGTAAACAGCGTCAGCGCCTGGCTCACGATCAAGCCGCCGAACATCGTGATGCCGAGCGGGTGTCGCAATTCGGAGCCGACGCCGCCGCCGAGCATCAATGGCAGCGCGGCAAACAGCGCCGACATCGTCGTCATCATGATCGGCCGGAAGCGCAACAGACAAGCCTGGAAGATCGCGTCGCGCGGGCTTTTGCCTTCCTTGCGCTCAGCGTCAAGCGCGAAGTCGATCATCATGATCGCATTCTTCTTCACGATACCGATCAGCAGGATGATGCCGATGATGCCGATGACGCCGAGGTCGGAGCGCACGATCATCAGTGCCAGCAGCGCGCCGACGCCCGCGGAGGGCAGCGTCGAGAGAATCGTGACGGGATGGATGTAGCTCTCGTAGAGCACTCCCAGCACAATGTACATGGTGATGACGGCGGCGAGTATCAGCAGGAGCTCGTTCGCGAGCGACGCTCGAAAAGCGAGCGCTGTGCCCTGGAAACTCGTGCGCACGCTTGCCGGCACGCCCAGTTCCTGCTGCGCGGATTCGACCGCCTTGACGGCGTCGCCGAGCGACGCGCCTGCGGCGAGATTGAAGGAGATTGTGGCCGACGGAAACTGCCCGAGGTGGTTTATCACCAGCGGCGCCGGCAATTCCGAGACCTTGGCCACCGCATCGAGCCGCACCTGGGTGCCGAACGAAGACGGGACGAAAAGTTCGTTAAGCACCTCGGGGCCCTTGCGGTATTCGGGCTTTACTTCGAGCACCACGCGATACTGGTTCGACTGCGTGTATATGGTCGAAACCAGGCGCTGACCGAAGGCATCGTAGATGATATTGTCGATGGTCGCGGGCGTGACGCCCAGCCGTCCGGCGGTATCGCGATCGATCGTCACGAACGCCTGCAGCCCCTGGTCCGAGAGATCGCTTGCAACATCCGTAAGCTGCGGCAGGCGCGCCATGGTGTCCACCAGCCGATGCACCCAGACATTCAATTCGTCAGGATTCGCGGTCTCGACAGTAAACTGATACTGCGTGCGGCTCACGCGATTCTCGATGGTCAGGTCCTGCACCGGTTGCATGTAGAGCACGATGCCTTCGACGTGCGCGAGCCTGGGCCGCAATCGCTCGATCACTGCGCTTGCACTCGGCCGCTGCGAGTGCGGCTTTAAGTTGATCAACACGCGGCCGCTGTTCAACGTCGTATTGGAACCATCGACGCCGATGAACGATGACAGGCTTTCGACCGCAGGGTCCTCGAGGATGGCCTTGGCGAGCGCCTGCTGGCGCTCGCCCATCGCAGCAAAGGAAATTGACTGCGGTGACTCGGATATGCCCTGTATCACGCCGGTGTCCTGCACCGGAAAGAAGCCCTTGGGCACAAAAATGTAGAGCAGCACGGCGAGCGCCAGCGTGCCCATTGCGACCCATAGCGTCGCACGCTGACGGTCGAGCACCCAGTTAAGCATCTCTCCGTAGCGCCCGATGATCGCATCGAACCAACGCCCCGTTGCGTGATAGAAAGCGCCTTGCTCAGCCTCCGGCACCCGGCGCAGGAGTTTTGCGCACATCATTGGCGTCAATGTGAGCGAGACCACCGCCGAAATTAGGATCGAAACGGCGAGTGTAATCGCAAACTCGCGGAACAGCCTCCCGACTACATCGCCCATGAAGAGCAGCGGAATCAACACGGCGATGAGCGAAAATGTGAGCGAAATGATGGTGAAGCCGATCTGCTCCGCACCCTTGAGCGCCGCGGCTAGCGGCGGCTCGCCCTCCTCGATATAGCGCGAAATATTCTCGATCATAACGATCGCATCATCAACCACGAAACCGGTCGCGATCGTGAGTGCCATCAGCGTGAGATTATTAATGCTGAATCCGGCCAGATACATGACGCCGAATGTGCCGACGAGCGACAGCGGCACCGCAACACTCGGAATGATGGTTGCCGCCACGTTGCGTAGAAACAGGAAGATCACCATTACGACCAGCGCGACCGCCAGCAGCAGCTCGAACTCCACGTCCCTGACCGAGGCGCGTATGGTTACCGTGCGGTCAGTGAGAACCGCGACCTCGAGCGCTGCCGGCAGCGATCCCTGCAACTGCGGAAGCAACGCCTTCACGCGATCGACGACCTCGATCACGTTGGCGCCCGGTTGGCGCTGAATGTTGAGGATCACCGCCGGCTGGTCGTTCATCCAGGCGGCGAGCCGCACGTTCTCCGCGCCGTCGACGACGTCGGCAACGTCCGACAAATAAATCGGCGCTGCGTTGCGGTACGCGAGAATGATTCCACGGTAATCGGCGGCAGAACGCAGCTGGTCGTTGGCATCGATGGTGGAAGCGCGCTGCGGGCCGTCGAAACTGCCCTTGGCCTGGTTGACGTTGGCAGCCGCGATCGAAGTGCGCAGATCCTCGAGGCTCAGGCCATTGGCGGCGAGCGCTTTCGGGTTGGCCTGCACGCGCACTGCCGGGCGCTGGCCGCCGCTCACGCTGACGAGTCCCACGCCGCTTAACTGCGAAATCTTCTGCGCGAGCCGCATGTCGACGATGTTCTGCACCTCGATCAACGGCATCGTCTTCGACGTAATCCCTAGAGTGAGGATCGGCGTGTCGGCCGGATTGACTTTGTTGTAGACCGGCGGCACCGGCAAGTCCGATGGCAGCAGGTTGCTGCCGGCATTGATCGCGGCCTGCACTTCCTGTTCCGCGATATCCAGGCTCAGCTCAAGGCTGAACTGCAGCGTGATCACCGACGCGCCGCCGGAGCTCGTAGACGACATCTGCTTTAACCCCGGCATCTGCCCGAACTGACGCTCGAGCGGCGCAGTCACCGAAGAGGTCATGACATCGGGACTCGCGCCAGGGTAGAGAGTAACGACCTGGATAGTCGGATAATCGACTTCAGGCAACGCTGAGAGCGGCAGCTGCCGGAAGGCGACGATACCCGACAGCAGGATGGCGACCATCAGAAGCGAAGTCGCGACTGGACGCAGGATAAAGATTCGCGATGGGTTCATGCGTCAGATCCCATCGGCCGCATTACGCGGCCGGCTTCTCGCCGCCTTTACGGCGCCCGCCACCTTTCTTGCGCTCGCCCTCCTCGCCGCCTTTGCCGGCGGCGCCAGCATCCCGCGCCGGCAGTTCGACGCGCGCGCCCTCGCGCAGGCGATCCATGCCGTCAACCACCACCAGTTCGCCCGGCTGAACGCCCGACTCGATGACGGTCTGATCGCCCTCGGTCGGCCCCGGCTTCACCTCGCGCAGCGTGACAGTGCGGTCGTCTTTCACCACATAGATGAACAGCGTGCCGCGGGCCCCGCGCTGGATCGCTGCGCTCGGCACGGTGGTAGCGTCGCGCCGGGTGTCGACGAGCATGCGCACGTTAACGAACTGGTTAGCGAACAGGCTCCCGTCATCGTTCGGGAACTGCGCTTTCACGCGCACCGTCCCGGTCGTCGGGTCGATCTGATTATCGACTGTGAGCAGTGCGCCCGCGGCAAGCCGGACTGTTCCGCCCCGGTCATACGCCGTGACCGGCACGCGGCTTCCGGCTTTCAACAACTCGAGCACGACCGGCAGATTGTCCTGCGGGATCGTGTACACGACGGTGATCGGCTGCAGCTGCGTGATTATCGCAATGCCGTTCTGATCGCTCGCGTGTACGACGTTGCCTTCGTCTACCTGGCGCAATCCGAGCCGCCCCGGAATCGGAGCGGTGATCCGCGAGTACGTAAGTTGCAGTCTGGCATTATCGATCTGGCCCTGGTCGAGCTTGACGGTGCCCTCGTACTGGCGTACCAGCGCTTCCTGTGTATCGACCAGCTGCTTGGCGATCGAATCCTGCGCGAGCAACGTGCGGTAACGCTCGACGTCAATGCGCGCGTTGGCCAGCAGTGCCTGATCGCGCGCCATCTGTCCCTCGGCCTGCAGCAGCTGCGCCTGGAACGGGCGCGGATCGACCTCCGCCAGCAACTCGCCCTCCTTGACAATCTGGCCCTCGCGGAACAGCACGCGCATGAGCTGGCCGTCGACCCGGCTGCGCACGGTCACGGTCCTGATCGGCGTCACCGTACCGAGCGAGCTCAGGAAGACATTAACGTCGGTTTTTTTCGCCGGCTGCGCGGCCACTGGTGTCACGCGTGTGGCGGGATCTCCGCCGCGCTTGCCCGACTGCTGGGCCTTGGCCCCCGACGCCTGAGGTTCGCTCGTGCGGCCCCAAAAAAAATAGACCCCCACGGCGATTGCGACTAGTACCAAAGCCCACAACCACCAACGGCGGTAGAGCGCGCGCGGACCGCGCTCGGTCCCGTCAGCCTCTGAAATCGACGAGGGAGTCATAGAACGGCGACAACAAAATTAAAAAAAGTTGATGCGTAACTGCAACCGGCTTCGCGCGGACCCACGCTCAACGTCAGACATCCAGATTGCGCACGCCCAGCGCATTGGATTCAATGAATGCGCGACGCGGCTCTACCAGATCTCCCATCAATGTGGTAAAGATTTCGTCGGCGGCGATGGCGTCTTCGATCTGGGCGCGCAATAAGCGCCTGACCTTGGGGTCCATGGTGGTTTCCCACAATTGTCCGGGATTCATCTCACCGAGACCTTTGTAGCGCTGGATGCCTATGCCTTTTTTGACTTCGTCGAGCAACCAGTTCAGTGCGCCCTTCACGTCATGAATTGGCTGCTGCTGTTCGCCGCGCTTGACGTGGGCGCCTTCGCCGATCAGCCCCTGCAATACCAAGGCGGTTTTCTTGATCTGCTCGTAATCGCCACTGTGGAGGAAATCCACGTCGAGCGAGGTGTGGTGCAAGTTTCCGTGCTGCGTGCGCGTGATCGAGAGTAAATAGCGCTCGTTCTTCTCGTCGTATTTCGGCTCGACCACGATATCTTGCGCGCGCAGTGCAGTGCTTAGCGCGCGCGCACTATTCGCAGCGCTTGTTTCGTTCGCAAGATCGATCTCCGGATCGATCAACAACACCTGTAATACCGCCGGGTCGATCAACCGGCTCAAACGGTCGATCACGGCTTCTGCCAGAAAGTATTCTTTGGCAACCTGTTCGAGTGCCTCCTTATTCAGCGCCTCGGCGCTGCCGGACGGATATAGCACTGCGTCATCCAGCGCCAATTTGAGCAAGTACTCCTTAAGCTCGTGGTCATCCTTGATGTAGCGTTCGCTTTTGCCGTGTTTGATCTTATAGAGGGGCGGCTGTGCAATATAGATATGGCCGCGCTCGATCAGTTCGGGCATTTGACGATAAAAGAACGTCAAGAGCAACGTGCGGATGTGCGAGCCGTCGACATCGGCGTCGGTCATGATGATGATCCGGTGGTAGCGCAGCTTGTCGGCGCTGTACTCCTCCTTGCCGATACCGCATCCAAGCGCGGTGATCAGGGTCGCGATCTCGGCCGAAGCGAGCAGCTTGTCGAAGCGCGCCTTTTCGACGTTCAGGATCTTTCCCTTGAGGGGCAGGATCGCCTGGAACCTGCGGTCGCGCCCCTGCTTTGCCGAGCCTCCGGCCGAATCGCCCTCGACCAGATACAGCTCGCATTTCGCCGGATCGCGCTCCTGGCAGTCGGCGAGCTTGCCGGGCAGGCCCAGCCCGTCCAGCGCGCCCTTGCGTCGCGTCATCTCGCGCGCCTTGCGCGCCGCTTCCCTCGCGCGCGCGGCATCGACGATCTTCGCCGTGATGATCCGCGCGTCGTTCGGCCGCTCATCGAGAAATTGACGCATCTTCTCGGCGACGACCTCCTCGACCGCCGGCCGCACCTCCGAGGAAACGAGCTTCTCCTTCGTCTGCGACGAGAACTTCGGCTC
>DASYSI010000523.1:0-11312 GCA_036003485.1 Burkholderiales bacterium
CGGAACTACGCGGCCTGTGCAGTGCGTTTTTTCTTGGCCTGCGCTGCTTTCGCATGAAGTGACGCGTAGGCGCCGTGCGCCGCTGCTTCGGCGTCGCCGACGTGGATCGAAAGTCCCATGTCCGACAGTACGGAACCCAGCGCGGACAGGCACAGCATAACGTTCTCGGGCTTGCACGAGTAGCCCATGAGTCCGATGCGCCAGATCTTGCCGGCGAGCGGGCCCAGACCGGCGCCGATCTCGAGATTAAATTCGTTGAGCAGCGTCTTGCGTACTTCGGATTCGCGCTCGCGGATCACCTCCGGGATGTGGATCGCATTCATCTGCGGCAGCCGTGCGCCTTCCTTGACCAGGAATTTGAGTCCCATGGCTTCGAGGCCGGCTTTGAGCGCGAGATGATGGCGCATATGGCGTGCCCATGAATTCTCGATTCCTTCCTCTTTCAGAATCACCAGCGCTTCGTGCAGTGCGTAAAGGCTGTTGGTCGGAGCCGTATGATGATAGGTGCGATTGGTCGCGCCCCAGTAGCCGAGCAGCAGGTTCATGTCCATGAACCAGCTGTGGATCTTGTCCTTGCGTGCTTTAACGTAATCGACCACGCGCTCGCTGAATGAAACTGGTGACAGGCCTGGCGTGCACGACAGGCATTTCTGGCTTGCCGAATAGACGGCATCGAACTTCCACTCGTCGACCAGCACCGGTGTGCCGGCGAGCGAAGTCACCGCATCGACGATCGTAAGCGCGCTATGCCGATGCGCGATTTCGACCAAGGTCTTGGCATCGCTCTGCACGCCGGTGGAGGTTTCAGCATGCACGAACGCAACCAGACGCGCGTCAGCGTGTTTCTTGAGCGCATCGTCGAGTTTTTGCGGGTCTACCGATTCACCCCAGGCGTCTTCGACCACGATCGGCACGCCTCCGGCACGCTCGATGTTTTCTATCATGCGGCCGCCGAATACGCCGTTACGACACGCAATTACCTTATCGCCAGGGGCGACCAGATTGACGAAGCAATATTCCATGCCAACCGAGCCGGGGCCCGATACCGGAAACGTGAGCGGATTACGGGTCTGGAAGACGTAACGCAGCAGCGACTTCAGCTCTTCCATCATATCGACGAAAACGGGGTCGAGATAGCCAATTGCCGGTAGGCTCATCGCTGCCATCACGCGCGGATTGATTTCCGACGGGCCGGGGCCCAGCAGCGTGCGCTGCGGCGGATGAAACGAGTTGATGCGCTTGACAGGCGAAAATTCATTCATGGCTTCGTTTCCTTGGGTTGGCGATCCGAACAAACTCTCTCCGTCCGGGCGCGATTTCATCCGGAGCGGTTTCTTGGTTGTGGCTTCGTTAAGCACTTCGACGGCGGCGATCTGGCCGTGGGTGGCATTCTCGACTTCCATCGCCCAGCGCGCCGGCACGTAACCCAACTTCACCCAGTTATTGACGACCGCACGATCCAGTCGAAATTGGCGCGCGACCTCCGCTTGGGAGCCGAAAAATGCAATTAGTCGATCCGCGCAATTAAGCGTAATTGTCATGATGAGAAATTACCATGACAAAATTACTTTGACAATACAATACTTGGATCTACTAATGTAAGCGCATACTTCACAACGAGGTAAATCGATTATTCTTCAGAAATATCAGGTAGTTCTTTGTCATCTGGTTTCGCGGCCGTTGACATGCTCATCGCCACAAAATCAAATAGACCGCGGTCAAGCAGATGGGACGGACTGATATTTTGAAGACTGCGAAAAATGGTTTCTGCCCGTCCCGGGTTCCGCTTTTCCCACTCGCGCAGGAGGCCTTTGATCTGATGCCTTTGCAGCGTCGGCTGCGAACCGCACAAGTCGCACGGGATGATGGGAAATTGTCTCATCCCGGCATAGGCCGCGAGGTCATCTTCTTTCACGTACGCGAGCGGCCGGATCACGACATGCGCGCCATCGTCGGATACGAGCTTCGGCGGCATCGTTTTCAGCTTGCCGCCGAAAAACAGGTTCAGGAAAAACGTCTCCAGTATGTCGTCGCGGTGATGACCCAGAGCGATTCTGGTTGCGCCAATTTCCTTAGCGACCCGATACAGCACACCGCGCCGCAGGCGCGAGCACAGCGAGCACATCGTCTTGCCTTCCGGAATTATCCGTTTCACAACGCTGTAAGTGTCCTGTACCACGATGCGATAGGGGACGCCGAGCGCAGTCAAATACTCAGGCAGCACGTGCTCGGGATAACCGGGATGGCGCTGGTCGAGATTAACTGCGACGATTTCGAAGTCAATCGGCGCATGCGTGCGCAGACTAAGCAGGATATCGAGCAGCGCGTAACTATCCTTGCCTCCCGAGAGACATACCATCACACGGTCACCGGCACCGATCATGTCGTAATCGACGATTGCCTCGCCGACCTGGCGGCGCAGGCGTTTTTGCAGCTTGTTCGCTTCGTGGAGCTGTTTGGGTTTGAGAGTGCTTCCCTCACCCTCAATCCCTCTTTCCGAGGGAGAGGGAAACGAATGGCCCTCTTCTCCCGCAGGGAGGAGAGCCAGGGACGGAGAATGGGGTGCGTTCATAGTGTAATGCTCCTGCCGCCGTCGACGGCGATGATCTGCCCGGTTACATAGGGCGCGGCTGTCACCAGAAATTCGACCGCTTTCGCGATATCGTCGGGATCGCCGATGCGTTTCAACGCGGTCTGATTGATGATGCGCTGGCGTGACAGATCGTCGGACCACGCATCATTCTCCGGCCACAGAATAGTCCCGGGCGCGACGCCGTTGACGCGTACCTCGGGTCCGAGCTCGCGCGCGAGAGAGCGCGTGAGCGTCAACAGCCCGCCCTTCGCGACGGTGTAGACGATATAGTTCTTCATGGGAAACTCGGCGTGGATATCGAGGATATTGACTATGCAACCATGACGCTTACGTAGCTCGCCAGCTGCCGCCTGCGATAGAAACAGCGGCGCCTTGAGATTGGTGCCGATCAAATCGTCCCATACTTTCTCGTCGATGTCGCCGATCGCAGTCGGAAAAAAACTTGACGCGTTATTGATCAGGATATCGAGGCTTCCGAATTGGCTGATTGTAGTTTTCACGAGGTCCGGCAGGCTCGCGCTGTTGAGCAGATCGGCCTGGATCAGCGCAATTGAATCCTTGCGCTGTGCATGCAGTTCGCGTTGCAGTGCGCGCGCCTCGGCAACCGAGGCGCGATGATGCAGCATCAGGTTCGCTCCTTGCGCGTGCAACCGGCGGCAGATCGCGGCACCGACGCGCTTTGCGCCGCCGGTGACGAGCGCTGCTTTGCCTGTGAGGGTTTCGTTCATCGTCACTACGACGTAAGGTATTGTCAATTCTAAACTAATCGCTCATCATCGGCAGCTTGTTACCCGCTCATCTGTCATCGCTGCCGGCACCTGCTGCCGCTGCTGCAGCTCATAGCGCGCGACTATCGAGGTTGATCGCCGACGAGATCGCCGCGGCGGGCGGCTGGATCAGCTTCGCGCGTTATATGGAGCTTGCGCTGCACGCGCCGGGGCTCGGCTATTACAGCGCCGGCGCGCGTAAGTTCGGCATTGCCGGAGACTTCGTGACCGCGCCCGAGCTTGGGAATCTGTTCGGCCGTACGCTCGCGCGCCAGGCCGCTCAAATCCTGCATGAAGGGATAACGAGCATAGTCGAGCTTGGCGCCGGCAGCGGCCGGCTGGCGTGCGACTTGCTGGCGCAACTGGCAATGCTCGAGTGCCTGCCGCAGCGCTACCTGATACTCGAAACCAGCGCGGACCTGAGGGAATGCCAACGTTTGCTGCTGCAGCGTGAAATGCCGCAGTTGGCAGCGCGCGTTGCGTGGCTCGACGCGCTGCCTGCATCGCTCGATGCGTTGGTCATCGGCAACGAAGTGCTGGATGCGATGCCGGTTCATGTCGTCAAGACGCGCGCCGACGGTATCGACGAACTCGGTGTGAGGGTCACCGGCGGCGAGTTCGAGTGGAGCGCTAAGCCGGCATCGGGCGCGCTGCTCACGGCAGCGACCGGATTAAAGCTTGCGCCGCACTATGTCACTGAAATCCATCTCGCGGCGCACGCGTTTGCACGTTCGCTTGCGGCATCTCTGAATCACGGCGCTGCGCTGCTGATCGACTACGGCTTTGCCGCACGCGAATATTATCATCCGCAGCGTACCACCGGCACTCTGATGTGCCACTACCGCCATCATGCCCACGCCGATCCGCTGTGCCTCACGGGCCTGCAGGACATCACCGCACACGTCGATTTCAGTGCGCTCGCCCATGCCGGCACTGCCGCTGGTCTCGAATTGCTCGGCTATACCAATCAGGCGCAGTTTTTGATCAACTGCGGCATCACCGACGTGCTGGCTGCAACGCCCGCGCACCATACCTCAACGTACCTGCCGCTTGCGGCGCAGGCGCACAAGCTGATGAGTGCCGCGGAAATGGGTGAATTGTTCAAGGTTATCGCGCTGGGCAAAAATCTCCGCACGCCATTACTTGGTTTCGCGCGCGGCGACAAAAGCCACACCCTTTAACTCGGTGTGCACAAAACTTGCATACCGGCAGACTTACTGTTGACCGGTCGCCTGCGCCGCTAGTAAGGTTGACGCAATGAAATGCGCATTGCAGTTCCTGACGTTCGCCGCCTGCCTCGTGTCCGCGCTAGTCAAAGCCTCAAACGCGTCTGCGGATGAAATCGCGCGCGCACAATATCGCTGGGCGAAAAGTCCCCACGGCCCCATGCTCGAGCGCATTCTGCCGCCGACCGTGGACCCCCGGAAATTGCCCGCTCCGCGCTCGGAAGGCGCGCGCCTTACCTCAGCCTACTGCGTGCAATGCCACTACTTGCCGAACCCTGCGATGCACAATGCAGCGAAGTGGAAAACCATAGTCGATCGTATGGTGTGGCGCATGGAGGGCAAAGGTAATATGGGAAAGCTCATGCGGGATATGATGGCCGGCGTGAAGATACCGAGCGCAGATGAGCAGATAACGCTCACACGCTATCTCCAGCAGTATGCGCAAAAGGAAATCGAGTCCAACAAATACCCTGACCTCAACTCGCCGCCGGGTCATATGTACAGTATTGCGTGCTCGCAGTGCCACGTGCTGCCTGATCCGCAACGTCACACCGCGCGTGAATGGCCGCAAGTGGTCGAACGCATGCGGCGCAACATGGCATGGGCCAACCGCATCACTGGCGATCCGGTGCTGCGCACCTCGCCGGAACTCGATACCGCTGCGATCATCCGTTTCCTTCAGCGCAATAGCCGCGCCAACTAAAAGATCCCCATGCGCGCAATGGTACTGAAACGACCGCATGACGGTCTGGTTCTCACTGAAATGAGCCTGCCGCAGCCATCGCCGCAACAGATATTGATCCGCGTGCTTGCATGCGGTGTATGCCGCACCGACTTGCATGTCGTCGACGGCGAGCTCACCGAAGGCAAGCTGCCGATCATTCCCGGCCATGAAATCGTCGGCCGCGTGACGGCGACCGGCACTGCGGTGACGCGCTTCAGGTCCGGCGATCGCGTCGGCGTGCCTTGGCTCGGTTCGACCTGCGGCACGTGCGCCTACTGCACGAGTGGCCGCGAGAATTTGTGCAACGGCGCGCGTTTCACTGGTTATCATCTGGACGGCGGCTACGCCGAATACGCGCTGGCCGACGAGCGATATTGTTTCGCGTTGCCGCCCGAATATTCCGACATCGAAGCTGCACCGTTGCTGTGCGCGGGGCTTATCGGTTACCGCGCGCTCAAAATGGCAGGCGATGCGAGGCGACTGGGCATCTACGGTTTCGGCGCCGCGGCGCACATCGTGACCCAGGTGGCGCGCTTTCAGGAACGGCAGATTTTTGCGATCACGCGTCCCGGCGATAGCGCCGCCCAGCAGTTCGCGCGCGACCTCGGCGCAGTATGGACAGGGGATACGAACAGCGCACCGCCCGAACTTCTCGATGCGGCCATCATCTTCGCTCCGGTCGGCGCGCTGGTGCCGCTCGCACTGCGCGCGGTGGCCAAAGGCGGAACGGTCGTGTGCGCGGGCATCCATATGAGCGACATCCCGGCCTTTCCCTACGATATCCTGTGGGGTGAACGCTGCATCAGGTCGGTCGCCAACCTGACGCGGCGCGACGGCGAAGAGTTTTTGCGCATCGCGCCGCGGGTGCCGGTGAAGACCACCGTCGAGCCAATCGATCTCGCGCACGCAAATGAGGCTTTGCAACGTCTGCGCGAGGGGCGCATCACGGGTGCAGCAGTGCTGGTACCGTAGTTATCAGAAGTTCGTGTTTGCGGCGCGCCCCTGCCGCTGGCTTCACTCAGACTGCGGGCACTTTCATCCCTCGCTGCACGGCGGGCCGAGCCGATAGCGCGTCGAACCATCGTTTCACGTGCGGGAATTCCGCGAGCTCGACCTGATGCCATTCGTGGCGTGCGACCCACGGATAAGTTGCGATATCCGCAATCGAGTATTCATCAGCAAGGCAGATATGGTGCGCGAGATGATGCTCGAGCACGCCATACAGCCGCCGCGTTTCTTTCTGGTAGCGCTCGATCGCGTACGGCACGGGTTGCTTGGCCGCGCGCAGAAAATGGTGCGTCTGTCCGAACATCGGCCCGACACCGCCCATCTGGAACATCAGCCATTGCAGCGCGTCGAATTTGCCGCGCTCGGATCTGGGCAGCAGCTTGCCGGTCTTGTCAGCGAGGTACAACAGGATCGCGCCGGACTCCATCATCGCGTAAGGTTTGCCGTCCGGGCCATCAGGATCGACGATGGACGGAATCTTGCCGTTGGGATTGATTGTCAGATAGTCGGGCTTGAACTGGTCGCCTTGACCAATATTGACCGCGTGCACGCGATACGGCAGCCCAAGCTCTTCCAGCATGATAGAAACCTTGCGGCCGTTGGGCGTGGTCCAGGTATAGAGATCGATCATCGTTTCCCCTGATTCAGCGCCGGCGTGGATTTCGGCCGCGCGCCTTTGGCGCTTCGAATAGCAGCGAGGCGCGCCTGCGCGATGCGTTGTTTGGTTTGCGCCGCATCGCGCGAGCCTTTCGCAATCGCGCCGGCATCGACTGCCTGTGCGGCGGCGAGCGCCGCCTTGAGCCAGTCACCCGACGGGAAAGGTGCGGCTTCCGCTTCCCGCTTGTCCACCGCGCAGACTTCGAGCAATTGCATGAAACGATTGGGCCGCCGCAGCGCGTCCGTCGCCTGCAACAACCGCAGCACTGCGTCAGCCTGGAAGGCGAGCGCGTCACTGATCTCGGCGTGATGCCTGGCGGCGAGCAGCGCGAGCTCACGGCAATCCTGCGGCACCCGCAGCCGGTCACACAGCGCGGATATTGCCGCCTCGTTGGCGCGCATGGCAATCAGCGCGTAGCGCGCGGCAAGCCCGAGTTCACGTGCGGCAGCCGCATCGAGCGCCATGCTCGCGTGCGTGCCGACGGATCCGGCAAACTGTGCGGCGAGTTCTGGCAGCATTGCCGCAAGCGCTCCGCATGCGGCGAGCGCGCGGAACATGCGCGACGGGTGCCGCTCCATCAAGCCGCGCGCGAGCTCTTGCCACACCCGCTCCGCAACCAGCGCATCAGCCTCGCCATTGGCGACCATGGTGCGCATCACTTGCAGAGTTTCCGGCGCGATCGCGAAATCGAAGCGCGCCGCAAAGCGCGCGACGCGCAGGATACGCACCGGGTCTTCGGCGAACGCGGGCCCGACGTGTCGCAGTACGCGCGCCTTGAGGTCGGCGACGCCGCCGAACGGATCGATGATGCGGCCCCTTTCGTCCTTTGCAATGGCGTTGATGGTCAGATCGCGCCGCGCGAGATCCTGCTCGAGCGTGACCTCGGGCGCGGCGTGGAATTCGAAGCCGTGATAGCCGCGTGCAGTCTTGCGTTCGGTGCGTGCGAGTGCATATTCCTCGTGCGTTTCAGGGTGCAGAAACACCGGGAAGTCTTTGCCGACCGGCTTGTAGCCGAGCTTCGTCATTTGCCCGGGTGTCGCGCCGACGACCACGTAGTCCCGGTCAGCCACCGGCAGACCGAGCAGCTCGTCGCGAACCGCGCCACCCACCGCGTATACTTTCATTGCATTAGATTTGGCGTTCGAACTGCGGCAGCACTTCACTTTCAGCGTGCGCTGCCGCGTACCATTCGGTCATCGCCGGCAGCTCGAGCAGCCTTTCGGCGTAGCCGCTGGCGCCCGCGGACAACGCCACGCCGTACGTCTTAAAACGCGTCGCGACCGGCGCATACATTGCATCGGCAATGCTGAAATCCCCGCACAAAAACGGGCCGCCGTAACGCCGCAGGCAATCGTCCCACATCGCATCGATGCGCGCGATATCGTGTTTTACGTCGGAGGTCACGCCAATGCCCGAATAAGTGCGCCGCACGTTCATCCCCAAGTTGCTGCGCAACGCTGCAAACCCCGCGTGCATTTCGGCGCTGATCGCGCGCGCGTGCGCGCGCGCCGCAATGTCGGCCGGCCACAGCTGCCGCTCCGGATGGCGCTCGGCCAGAAATTCACAAATCGCGAGCGATTCCCACACCGTGATATTGCCCGCGACGAGGATCGGCACTTTCCCGGCGCGCGAGTATTGTTCGATTTTGCTGCGGTGATCGTCTTGGTACAGCGCAATGCGAACTTCGACGAACGGGATGTCCGCCTGTCTCATCGCGAGCCAGGCACGAAGCGACCATGAAGAGTACGCCTTGTTGCCGATGACAAGCCTGTATTGCATCACGCGGGCGGTCAGCGCGCGCTGGCGCGTCCTGCATGATCGCGATAGGCGCGGTAGCGCGCGCGCGGCGATTGATCGCCCAAATATGTGGGTACGACCGCCTCGATCGCCTGAGGCACGATGCCGAACGGAAATGGCTCGCTGCTGATATTGTCGATTTTCATCGAATGGTAGTTGTCGCGCGTCAACAGCTTGACTGGCAGCAACTCCATCGCGAGCGCCTGCAAGTGGGACAGTGTGTCGTTGAGGCCGACAATCGGGCGCGCATGGCCGGTGATCGCGCCCACCAGCGCCACGAGCTCGCGCAGGGTGTAGACCTTGGGGCCGCACAGATCGTACGCGCGGCCGTAGGCGGAGCGCTCGGTCAGGCCGTGCACATACGCGGCGGCGACGTCTTCGACGTAAACCGGCTGGAAGCGCGCGTTCGGGCTGCCAAGAAATATCACGGGCAATAGCCTCTGCAGCGTTGCGAACAGGTTGAGAAATCGGTCGCCGCGCCCGAACACTACCGACGGGCGGAAGATGGTCCAGTCAAGACTGGACGCGCGCACCATCGCTTCGGCTGCGCCCTTGGTGCGTTGATATTTGCTCGGGGCGTTGACATCGGCGCCGAGCGCGCTCATATGCACGAGCCGCCGCACACCGTGAGTCTCGCAGGCCGCGATCACTTTGCCCGTCAGCGCCACATGCGCCTGCTCGAAGCCGCGTTCACCACGCCCATCGTGCAGCACCCCGACCAGATTGACGACCGCATCCATGCCGCGCACGAGATTGCCGAGTTCAGCCGCGTCGTGAACGTTGGCTTCGAACACATCGACGGTCGGCAGCAGGATCAGATGCTTGGCGCGTTCGCGCTGTCGCGTCGGCACGCGCACGAGGTAGCGCTGCGCGCTCAGCAGTCGCACGATGTGGCTGCCCACGAAGCCGGAGCCGCCGATGACACACACCCGATCTATTTCCATAGGCCGTGCCGCAGGTTAAAGCGAAATTTCGCGCATACGAATAGCGAGCAGACTAGCCGCCGGGCTCGTCGAGCGGTTTTTCGACCGTGCGCGTGCGCGGTGAGATGATACCGATGCGCTCTTTGAGCGATAGCAGCGATTGTCCGAATTGCTGGCCATAGTAGCTTGCGTTGCTCATCACTTTCTTGACGTAGTCGCGGGTTTCGTTGAACGGAATGGTTTCAGCATAGATCGCTGCTTCCATCGGCGCATCGGCGCGCCACGCGCGCGCGCGGCCCGGGCCCGCATTATAGGCCGCTGATGCCAGCACCGGATAGTTGTCGAGGGTGTCGAGCACGTGTCGCAAGTACCAGGTGCCAAGATTGATGTTGATGTCCACGTTGCTCGTCTGAGTCAAACGGTAATCCTTGAGGCCGACTTTACGCGCAACCCAGCGCGCGGTTGCAGGCATCAGCTGCATCAGGCCGCTTGCGCCGGCGCTCGATTTGACGTTGGCGATAAAGCGGCTTTCCTGTCGGATCAAACCGTAGACCCACGCCTCATCGAGCTGCAGCTGACTCACGTAATCCTTCATAACATCGCGATAGGGCGCGGGATAGCGCATTGCGAAGTCGTGCAGCTCGCGCGTGCGGTCGGCGGTATTGATCGCGCGATCATAGATTTCGTTGCGACGCGCGAACTCGGCCGCCGCGAGCAGCTGCCGGTCGTCTAAATCGCGGACCGCCCAATTCCACTCGCGATTGCCCTCGAAGCGTAGATTGAGCCGGTAGAACGCCAGAGCGCGCTGCAGCCCCGATAGTTTGCCGATGGCCTGCACTTCATCACCACCGGGCTTGTAGGCAGACTCCGGCACGCGGCTGCGTGCACCGAGCTCTTCGGCAGCGAGCTGGCCGTAGAAACTGAATTCGCCCGCGAGTGCCGCAAACAGAATCTGTGCTTCGGAGCCGCGGCCCTGCGCTTTCAGTGCGCGCGCTTTCCAGTAACGCCATGCCGGCTCCTGGCTTTCTTTCGCCGACATCGCATCGATCGCCGCGAGCACATGGGGCCAGCTTCGCGCGCGCAGCCCCGCACGCGCTTTCCACGCGAGTTGCGCATCGCTGAGCTCGCCTGCTTGCGCGTACCAATTGAGCGCGTTGGCGTCGAGGCGCTGCGCGCCCTGAAACGCAATCAGCCCCCACACATAGCGCCGCTCGGCGTCTGAAAAAGACTCGCCGAGATTGGTCCACTGCTGTGCTGCGAGCGGCGGCGCGGTGCGCGCCAGCCGATGCACCGCAAACATCGTGGTTTCGCGCCCGGCGCGCGTCTTAAGATGGAATGCCGACTTCTCGAGGTAAGCCTGGGCGTTGACAACGATGTACGCAAGCGTGCTTGCATTGGGCCGCTCCGTTGGTGGAAGATATTCAGCCACACGCCGCGCAACGCCGATATTGCCCGCTTCGAGCGCAAGCCGGATGCGTGCCCAGATGGCGTCCATATCGAGCTGCCGGTTCGAAATCAGCACGTCGAACAACGCGTTGCAGCTGTCAGGCAGATCGCGTCCAGTGAACCATGCGATGCGCGCGGAATTCAATGCTTCGGTGCCGCCGCCGCGCAAC
>DASYSI010000524.1:0-6369 GCA_036003485.1 Burkholderiales bacterium
TGCGCCCCTCGTCGAACAGAACGAGCGTTCGACCTTCGTCGCGCGCCTTGCGTCTGAGCACTTTTCGCGCAAACGCGGCTCCCAGCGGGTTCTGCATCAGCCTGCTAACGCTTGAGGCTCGCTGCAGCGCTGCTGCCGGCAAGCTTGCCGAACACCGCGCCCGAAGTAAGGCCGGTGCCGCCGGGGTAGTTATGGTAGAAAATGCCGCCGACCAATTCGCCCGCTGCATACAATCCAGGGATCGGCTTGCCCGCAGTGTCCTCGACCTGACCGGCAGTGCTAACCTTGACGCCGCCGAAGCTGAAAGTCACCCCGCAGGTTACGGCGTAGGCTTCGAATGGCGGCTCATCGATGGTATTCGCCCAGTTGGTCTTGTTGACTCTGAGGCCTTCGGTGCGGCGACCATCTTTGATCGCGGAATTGTACGGAATATCGGTTCGCACCGCCTTGTTGTAGGCCTGAAGTTCGTGCAGGCAAGCGTCGCAATCGACGCCGTCGAGTTTTGTGACGAGTTCTTCGAGCGTGCTGGCCTTGACCTTGGTCACGCGCTTGATACGATATTCGTCGCGCAGCGCAGGGATAATTTTGTTGTCGAAAATCTGCCACGCGAACATGCCCGGCTGCGCAAGAATCACCGAACCGTACTTGGCATAAGTGTAGTTGCGGAAATCCGCGCCTTCATCGACGAAGCGCTCGCCGCGGGCATTGACCATGATGCCCCACGGATAGCTATGCTTCTGGAAACCGTCGCCAACCGTGAGGTCACCGAATGGAGGCGCATTCATATCCCATCCCACGGCATGGCATCCCGACCAGTGGCCGTACGGCATGGCGCCGATATCAAGCGCCATTTTGATGCCGAGCCCCGTATTGAAGCGCGTGCCGCGCACCTTGGCGAGATCCCAATTCGGACCGAGATAGCGCGCGCGCATTTCGGCACTCGATTGAAAACCGCCGCACGCGATTACCACGGCCTTGCAGTGGATCTCAATGGTTTTTCCCTCGCGCTTCACCTTGACGCCGCATACGCCGCCGTTGTCGTCTGTCAGCAGTGCGACCGCCGGGCTTTCGTAGAAAATCTTGATTCCGTCACGCTCGCATGCCTTGTGCTCGTTTTCCACCAGGCCGGGGCCGCCGCCCCAGGTTTCCGCGGCGAGCCCGCCCCAGAACTTGAATTTGTTGCCGATCTTGTGCGACTGGCGCCCGAAGCTCGCCTGAAACTTAACGCCTTTCTGGCGCAGCCATACGATCGTCTCAAAGCTGCGCGTGATCAGGAGCTCGCACAAATCGGGATCGGTGCGATATTGAGTGATGCGGCCCATGTCGTCGTAAAACTGGTCGCTCGTGTAGGTGCCGAAATCGTGAGTTTTCTTTTCTTCCTCGGTCAGATCGGGAATGACCTGCGCCAGATCGTCGACGCCGTTGAACACGAATCGCATGAGTCCCGCGGTGTAACGGCTGTTGCCGCCGCAATCTTCGAGCGGTGCGGCTTCCAGCATTACCACGGTGGCTCCGCTTTCGCGCGCCGCAAGCGCCGCACACGACGCGGCGTTGCCTGCTCCAATCACAACGATATCGGGACTGCCAAAATCAATGCTGCTCATCGCACGCCTCTTAAAAACTCAAAATTATACCGCCGGCGGAGGTTCAATGCAGCGTCTTTGGCGCGCGCTTGCTCTCGGGATCGGGGCTGGAGGGCGCAGCGGACGCATGGTGCACGACCATGCGCCAGCCGTTTTCGGTGCGCATATAGACGTTGGTGGCGACGACCGGGCCGTGCGTGCGCGCTTCACCGGCGATCGAAATCTGCTCGTAAACACTGTGCACCACCAGCGTCATGCCGTTCACAGTTTGTGGATGCCTGAGCCGAAAGCGCAGCGCCTGCCCTCCCGCGAAGATCTGACGCCACGATTCGCGCACCTGTGCCACGCCCGAGGCCCGCGCGGCGCCGGGATGCACGCAGACGATGTCGTCATCGTCAGCCCACACGGTCATCATCGTTTCGAGATCCGATCTTTCGATTGACTCGTAGAACGCAGCTTCGGCGTCCTGCGGAGTGGCGTATATCGTGCGTTTCATACCGGTCGGATTTCAGAAAAATCGATTTGTTCCAGGATACGCTCCGGCATAAGCTGCCGCATGCAGTTGAAATGGCCGAGCGGGCAGACGCGTTCGAAACATGGGCTGCACGGCAGATCGAGCCTGACGATGCGCGCACGCGCCGAAAGCGGCGGCGTAAATGCCGGGCTGCTCGAGCCATAAATCGCGATAAGCGGTTTGTCGAGCGCGGCGGCAACGTGCATCAGACCGGAATCGTTGCTGATAACGAGCGCTGCGCACGAGAGCAGATCGATCGCTTCGGCCAACGTGCATTTGCCGCAGAGGTTGATGCACGAATTGTCGCTCATGCGCACAATTTCATCGCCGATCGCGGCATCGTTTGCCGATCCGGCAAGCCACACGTCAAGTCCCGCAAGCGAGAGCATGCGCGCGAGCTCGGCAAAATAATTCGGCGGCCAGCGCTTGGCGGGGCCGTACTCGGCACCCGGGCACAATACCGTGACCGGCCGGCGCAGCGCAAGTCCGAGCTTGGCGAGCGTCGCTTTGCGCTGCGCGTCATCGACACTGAGCCGTGCTGCAGCGAGCGGGCGCTTGACGGGATCGCCCGCGTCTTCCGCGAGCAGCGCGAAGCGTTCCGCCATCAGCGGCAGTGCCTGCGGTTCGAGCCGGCGCGCGTCGTTCAAGAGACCCCAGCGCGCTTCGCCGACAAAACCGGTGCGGCGCGGGATGCCGGCAAAAAACGGGATCAACGCCGACTTGAATGAATTGGGCAGCACGATCGCCTGACTGTAGCGCCGCGGGGCGAGGCTGCGGCCGAGCGCGTAACGGCGTCTCAATGCGAGTTCGCCATGACCGAATGGGCTCTCGATGGCGGCATGAATTTCCGGCATGCGCGCGAAGAGTGCGCAAGTCCACGCCGGCGCGACCACATCGAGCGTGAGTTCGCGATGGCGTTCATGCAGGCGCTTGAACAGCGGCTGAGCCAGTACTGCATCGCCGACCCAGGACGGTGCGATGACGAGAATGCTCGCCTTCATTCTTGCGCTCAGTGCGCGATTTTCGCGGGACCGCCTTTAAGCGTGTATTGAGTGCCGCAGTATGGGCATAACGCCTCGCCGGTCTTTTCGATCGGCAGAAAAACGCGCGGATGCGCGTTCCACAGCAGCATTGCGGGGGTAGGACAATGCAGCGGCAAGTCAGCTTGCGTGATTTCGATGTGCCGCTGCTTGTTTTCAGACTGGAGTTCGCTCATGGGATCACGCGGCAACCGGAGTCAACCAGTCGCCATGATTTGCGCTCTTGCCGTTGACGCAATCGAAGAACAGTTTTTGCAGCTTCGCGGTGACGGGACCCATCGTGCCTGCGCCGATCGTGCGTCCGTCGAGCTCGCGGATCGGCGTTACTTCGGCTGCGGTACCGGTGAAGAACGCCTCGTCGGCGATATAGAGGTCATCGCGCGTGATGCGTTTGGCGCAGACGCCATAACCCAATTCCTGCGCGAGCGTGATAACCGACTGGCGGGTGATACCGATCAATGCGCTCGTCAGCTCCGGTTCATAGATTACGCCGTTTTTCACCATGAACAGATTTTCACCCGAGCCTTCTGCAACGAAGCCGTCGACGTCGAGCAGCAATCCCTCGTCATAGCCGTGCTCGGTGGCCTCGAGGTTCGCAAGGATCGAGTTGGCATACGTACCCGAGTACTTGGCGCGGCACATCGACACGTTGACATGATGCCGGGCAAAGGACGAGGTCTTCACGCGAATGCCTTTCTCGAGCGCTTCCGCGCCGAGATAGGCACCCCACGGCCATGCCGCAATCGCCACGTGCACGGTCGCGCCTTTCGGCGACACCCCCATCTTCTCCGAACCATAGAACGCGATCGGCCGCAGGTAACACGCTTCGAGCTGGTTGGCGCGCACGACTTCCTTGTGCGCTTCCATGATGGTTTGCCGATCGAACGGAATTTTCATCAGGTAAATATGCGCTGAATTGAACAGCCGCTCAGTGTGTTCCTGAAGCCGGAAAATGGCGGTGCCACGGACCGTGTTGTACGCGCGCAAGCCTTCGAATACCGCCAGTCCGTAGTGCAGCGAATGGGTCAGTACATGGGTGGTCGCATTGCGCCATGGCACAAGCTTGCCGTCATACCAAATGTGCCCGTCACGATCAGCCATCGACATGGGTAACTGCTCCGCTCGAAAATGCGAATATTAGCGTATTTGGCGGATTGCCGCCCCGCACCACGCCCACGCCATATGGCATGCCGTGTTGATGCATGCAAAATGGTTTCAGATTGCAGGCGCGCTTTCCTTGACCGCAAAATTGATTGATGTAAATATCCGAAGTGTTTTTCGCGGTGCACTAAGATAAGATTGCCTCCGTCATAAGCCGCTAAATTTCAAGAAGAAACCGGAGCCGGTTCACGAATGGCCAATCCCATCAGCCAAATGCTCGCCCGCTTGAGCGGGCGCGTGATCACCGCACACGACAGCGAAGAGCAGAAGCTGCACAAAACGCTGTTGATATTCGCGTGCGGGCTGATGGGTTTCGCGGCCATGCTATGGCTCACGATCTATCATGCAATGGGCATCCGTTATTCGGCTACGGTGCCATTGATCTATCTCGCGGTGTCCGCCGCCACGCTCGGCATCTACATCTGGAATCTCAACTTCGAGGTTTTCCGCTTCGCGCAAACCTGTCTTTATCTGTTTGTGCCTTTCATCATGCAGTGGTCGATCGGAAGCTACGTTACATCGTCCGGCGTGATGTTGTGGGCGTTGCTGGCGCCGATTGGCGTGATGATTTTCCAGGGGCCGAAAGAATCCGTGCCGTGGTTTTTCGCGTACATCGTAATGACCGCAGTATCGGGATTCTTCGATTATTACCTTGCCTACGGCTCCGAGCAGCAGACGGGCATGCCGATGCAGACGATTGCGGTATTCTTCGCGCTCAATTTCGCCGCGATGTCGACCATTGTTTATCTGCTCGTAATTTATTTCGTGCGCGAAAAAGACCGCCTTAAAGCCGAGCTCGACGCGCAGCATGGCCTGATCAAGATCGAGCAACAGCGTTCGGAACGACTGCTGCTCAATGTGCTCCCCGCTACGATCGCCGAGCGGCTGAAACGGGATTCGAGCGTGATCGCGGACGGTCTCGCCGATTGTACCGTGATGTTCGCCGACTTGACCGACTTTACCCGCTTGACCGAAGAGCTGCCGCCGCGCGATATGGTGGCGCTGCTGAACGAGGTGTTTTCCTGGTTCGATCTGCTGGCCGAAGATTATGGACTCGAAAAAATCAAGACTATCGGCGATGCCTATATGGTGGCAGGCGGCCTGCTCGATGACACCACCAAATACACCGAAGCAATCGCGAATATGGCACTCGAAATACGCGACAAGATCGGAGCACGCAAGACGCCCACCGGCGAGCCGCTGGGCATGCATATCGGCATCGGCACGGGCCCAGTGGTCGCCGGCGTGATCGGCGTCAAGAAATTCATTTACGACTTGTGGGGCAATACCGTCAATATCGCGAGCCGATTGTCGACCGAAGCGACGGCCGGCGGTATCCTCGTTGATGCCAACACTTATCGCCGCCTGCGCGGCTTGTACCAGTTCGAGGGCCCCGAGCTCGTCAAGGTCAAAAGCAATCGGCAGCTCACTTCATACCGGCTGATCGCCCGTTTGTCGGAGCTGCCTTCGGATGCGCGCGTCGGGAACTGATCAGGGTTCCGCGCGCGGCTGTCCCAGCACCTCATCCCAAAGCTTTCGTACCGCTGCCGCTTCACGCGCCAGCGTCGCGGCTTCGACGCGCGCGTATTTGTCGCCCTGCAGACGCAGCGCGTGCTGAAACTGACGCAGCCGGCGGTAGCTATCGTGCGCCGCCACAGCGTCGGCTTTATCGATCAGTTCTGCCTCTGCGGCAAGCTTGAGCAGCGCAAGATTACCGATGTTTGCAGTCAACCCTGCATGTTGGTGGGAATAGCCCAGCACCAGATACTGCACGATAAACTCCAGGTCAATCAATCCGCCGCGGTCGTGCTTGATGTCGAAGCGGCCGCTGGTGTTGGGATGCGCGGCCAGCATTTTGTCCCGCATGTTGACCACTTCGGCGCGCAGTGGCCCGAGGTCGCGGCGCTGACGCAGCACTTCGATTCGGATCGCCTCGAACTGCCGGCCGATGTCGGTGTCGCCGGCGGAAAATCGCGCGCGGGTCAGCGCCTGATGTTCCCACACCCACGCATTTTTGTGCTGATACTCGGTATAGGCCTCGAGCGGACTCACCAGAAGGCCGCTCACGCCG
>DASYSI010000525.1:0-13581 GCA_036003485.1 Burkholderiales bacterium
CTCGCTGACGACCGCCGCATGCTGCCGATGGAAAGGCACGGAGAATTACTGCACGCGCCGCAGGAATTCCTGCTCGCGATGTCGTACAACCCCGGCTATCAAAGCGTACTGAAAGAGCTCAAGCAGAGCACGCGCCAGCGCTTCATTGCGATCGAATTTAATTTTCCCGCGGCTGCGCTCGAGAAAAAAATTATCATCACTGAAACCGGACTTGACACTGCTTGCGCCGACAAGCTGATCCGGCTTGCCGAGATGACGCGCAACCTGAAAGGCAACGGGCTCGACGAAGGCGCTTCGACGCGGCTGCTGGTCCATGCCGGCAAGCTGATCGCGAAAGGCATACCACCGCGCGCTGCCTGCAACGGCGCGATCGCCGAAGCGCTCACCGACGACGCCGAAATGCGGCGCGCGATCCATGAGCTCGCAACCTCCCTCTTCTGATACACGCCTGACCATCACGCCGGGCGCGCCGCTCGGAGCAAGCGAACTCGAAGCGCGCCTCGACGATGCGCTCGACCCCGTGCTTTCCTCGCGCCGAACCGCACATCCGCTTGCGCTCAAACTCGCGCCACTCAAGCGCGAGCTGCAGGATTTCGCGCTGCGCTGGGTTGCAGTGATCGCGCGCACCAACGGCGAGATGGCGTATCAGTTCGCAGCACTCGCACCCGAAGCCCTGCTTAAGCTCGATCCCGCGACTGTCGAAGCCTGGATCATCCACGCCATGGACACCTTCGACCGCGAAGGCATGTATCGCGGCAGCGCCGATCTCAAGAACCTGGATGCGTTTGTCAGCGCATCGCGCAGCCGCGCCCGGGTCGCCACGTTCGAAGATGTCTGTCACGTGCTGGGACTGTTCATCCGCGGCTTGTCCGGACGGAGTCTCAGGCTCGAAGCCGGCAGCGACGCGTACACCGACACCGAAACGATACACTTGCCGGCGCGCATTGCCGAGCATGCGTCGCACGAGCAAAACTTCCTCCACTATAAAGCAATGGCCACTCACCTTTGGGCTCAAACACGATATGGGACCTTCAACTGCGACCCGTTCGCAAAGCTTGCGTGTTATTCCGATCAGCCTAAAGCACTCGCGCTCTACCATTATCTCGAAACCGTGCGCATTGATGCGATCATCACGCGCGAGCTGCCCGGACTTGCGCGCGAAATCGCCGAATTATGCAACCGCGCGCAGCCGCCGTTGGCGTGTCAATCTCTGCGCGATCCCGGCGCGACCGCGGCGGATAGTCTGACGCTGGTCGGCCTTCTCTACGACAATTTCACCCCGCCGCGATTGAGTTACATGGGAGCGCTGCACCCCGAAGCGGTGCAGGCGGTGCGCGCGGCGCGTATCGCGCGCGAAAAACACGCGCTCCAGGCGGAACTCGCCGCGCTGCTGGCCGAAAGCTCAGGCGCGCAAAACGCGCATTCGCACTCCGAGGCCGCGCAGCAATTCTCGGTTAGTCGCACGGATCCCGCCGACGCCGGCAGCACATTTGAGGTCAGGCTCGATGGCGCGCCGGTCCAGCCGCCCGCCCATCTCGATGGGCTGCTGCAATCGATCACGCAGGATCTCGGCGATATTCCCGGCGCCTATCTGGTTGCCGCCGGCGACGATGCCTACGGCGAAAGGCGCAAGGCTGAAAATTCCCCGGCTGATGTTTGGAAAGGCACTTATCACGAAGCAGGCGCGATGCTCTATCCCGAATGGGATTACAAGCGCCGCCATTACCGCAAGCAGTGGTGCGTGCTGCGCGAACTTGACGTACATCCCGGCAGCCCCGATTTTATCGATGCGACACTCGCTAAATATGCGCCGCAGGTAGCGCTGCTGCGCCAGACGTTCGAGATGCTGCGCGGCGAGGACAAAGTGCTCAAGAAACAGAAAAACGGAGATGACTACGACCTTGACGCCGTAATCTCGGCCTACGCCGATATGCGCTCCGGCAGGGAACTGCCTGAGTGGCTGCTGACCAGACGCTACAAGGCTGAGCGCGACATCGCGGTAATGTTCATGGTCGATATGAGCGGCTCAACCAAGGGCTGGATCAACGAAGCGGAGCGTGAAGCGCTTGTTATGCTGTGCGAAGCGCTCAACGTACTCGGTGACCGCTACGCGATCTACGGATTCTCGGGAATCACGCGCAAGCGCTGCGAAATCTACCGTGTCAAGCGCTTTGATGAGCGTTACGATGATGACGTACGGCGCCGCATCGCCGGTATTCTCCCGCACGACTACACGCGCATGGGAGTTGCGATCCGCCACTTGACCGCGTTATTGAATACCATCGATGCGCGAACCAAGCTGCTCATCACGCTCTCTGACGGCAAACCCGACGACTATAGCGACAATTATCGCGGGGAATACGGGATCGAGGACACGCGCCAGGCCCTCATCGAAGCACATCGCAGAGCCATTCATCCGTTCTGCATCACGATTGACCGCGAAGCCCGCAATTACCTGCCGCGCATGTACGGCACCGTCAATTACACCGTCATCGACGACGTTGCCAGGCTGCCGCTCAAGGTGGCAGACATTTACCGAAAATTAACAACATAAAACTTTTCTGGAACCTATGGCAAAATGACCGCTCGGCGGGAAGTGCGCGCGCGTGCCCAAAAGTCGCATCAGACAAGAGCGCGCGTCACCCTGGTTCGAAGCGCCTGGTTAAGCCCATGAAACGAGATTCCGACGACATCCCGAAAAACGTGCTCGGCGGCCCACTGCAGCCGTGCAACGAGAGACCCTTAACGGGCTTTTATCGCGATGGCTGCTGCAATACCGGCGACGAAGACTTGGGCGTGCACGTGGTCTGCGTCACGGTCACCGCGGAGTTCCTCAAATTCAGCGCGGCACGCGGCAACGATCTCACTACACCGCACCCCGAGTTTGGCTTTCCCGGCTTAAAACCCGGCGATCGATGGTGTCTGTGCGCTGCGCGCTGGGTCGAAGCACTCAGTGCAGACATTGCCCCGCGCCTCGTGCTGACCGCAACGCACGAGGCCATGCTCGACTACGCGCCGCTCGCGGAACTCAAAAAATACGCGATCGACCTTAACTGAATTGGGGGCCGTACGTCAGCGTCGCGCGAGCAAGCGTGCGGTGCCTGCAGCGCTTGTGCCTTAACGGAGAACCCATGAGAAAACTCGCAATTCTCGCCGGCTGCGCGGCCGCGGCGGCAACAGCATCCCTCGTGCTGTATATCTACGCTACTAGCAAGAATGCGCCCGGCTTCATCGGTCCCGGCGTGCTGAGTGCCGACGTTAATCTCGCGCTCGAAATCATGCTCGTGCTCGGTCTCACGTTTGGATTCTATCTGGCGCGCAGCGGAAATATCGAAGCGCATCGCGTCAATCAGACGATCTGGGTGCTGGTGAATACGATGCTCGTCGCCTTGATCATGGTGCCATCGCTGCAAGGCATGAAAGTCAAGAGCATGGCAGACCTCGCCAATGCCGGTATATGGGTCACGTTGTTGCACGCGCTGATCGGAGCCTTTTCCGTCGTCGCGGGACTGTGGCTGGTGCTGCAAATGAACGACATTCTGCCGCAACGATTCCATATCAGCGGATGGAAAAATCTCATGCGGCTGACGCTCGCGGCATACTGGGCGGTCGCCGCACTCGGCATTGCGACCTATTATTTCTGGTACGCCGCGTGAAATCCCGACGGTAAGCGCAGCATCGCGCGCTCATCGGCAGACCCCCGAACCGGCAATCACACCGGGACTTTCCGGCGCGCAATGCGCGTTCTGCCCCGGCTTCACCCCGGAGCACGCGGCGGCTTGCCACGACGCGTCCACAATGTTGCTTTTTTGAGACGCGGGATCTTTGCCTAACTCCTTGATAGTCAGCATAAAAAATATCTTGATACATTACTTCTGATTTATTAGATATTAGATTGTTTTTAAACGAATATATGGCTCAAAAGATTGGGGGTTTCGTTTTATACTCTGTACCCGTCGTAAGAATGCGGAAAAAAGCGCGCGCGTGTTCATATTCGCAAAAGCCAAATGTCCATCGACTTCGGTTCGCAATGGCCACTGCACGTTGCGCATCGTCGAGGGTCGATTGTGGCTATACCGTGCTCACCGCATGCTTCCACTTTTTGCCGCAATGATTGCCTCACTTGCCGCGCCGGCGATGGTGCACGGCAAACCTACTGCCAAGCGTTCCACCGATCCTTTTATAATAAAAATCGCCGCCGATGACGGCCACACGATTCACGCGAAGGCGCAACAGGCAGTGCGTGACGATCGTCTCAAAGATGCACTGGCATTGCTCACGAAATTGCGTCTCGACTATCCCAACAACTCTGCCTATCTGTTCGACTATGTTGCCGTCAGCAGCTGGAGCGGCGAGCATGCGCAGGCGTTGCGCGAAGGCGAGGTTCTGCTGCAACGCGCGGACACGCCTATTTACGCGCTTGAAGCGCTGGGGTTCTCGGCGCGCGAGACCAAGCGACTGCCGCTTGCACTTGCTGCTTATGATGCGGTGCTCGCTCGCGAACCGGCGCGCATCGAATCGCGTGTAGGCCGCGCGCGTGTCCTGCTCGAGGACGGAGACGTGAAAAAAGCCCGTCAAGAACTCTTGTCGCTGCAGCAGTCAGCGCCCGAACGCATCGATGTAGAGGAGCTTCTTGCGCGTTCCTACGAAGCAGAATCCGAATGGATTTCCCTGCTCACAGTGACGCAAAACATCTTGCGGCGCGCACCTCAATCTGAAGCCGCGTTGCGCATGCGCTTTCATGCACTGCTTAGGCTCGGCGCGCCCCATCTTGCGCTTGCCATCACGCCGAGCGCGGCGGTCGCGCCCGACGATCGTATCGCAGCGGAACGTGATCGGATCGCTCTCGATCTGCGATGGGCGCGCGTGGTCACCGACCAGGAGCGTGGCGCAAAGCGCTGGCTTCCCACTGATGCGGCGATCGCCGACGCCGAGCGCACCGCGAAATCGCTGGCTGCGACGGGTAATTCGGCAGACGCCCGTCGTCAGCAGTTTGATCTGCTGGTGGGACTGGTCGATCGTCAACGTTCGCGCGAGGCGATTGCGCTATATGAAGAGCTGGCGCGTCCAGGAGAACCGCTTCCCGCATACGTGCGCCTGACTGCTGCAGCCGCGTATCTGAGAGAAGAGCGGCCTGACATAGCGCGTGAGCTATTCGCCGGGGCGCTGGCGGAAGATTCGCGCAACCTTAACGCAAAGTTCGGGTATTTTTACTCGCTGCTCGAAAGCGAGCGTTACGACGACGCCGTCGCTTTCATCAGACGGCTCGCCGCCTCAACACCGGAATGGCGCGATGCCGCAATTCCGCAATTGCGCCGCGAAAATCCCGACTATCCGCTGGCTCAAACTCGCGCAGCACTCGCGTACAGCTATACCAGCCGGCTCAAGCCGGCACAACAGGAGCTCGAAAATTTAAAGCTGCGTGCGCCCGCCAACTTCGACATCCGCAACAGCCTCAACACCACCTACCACTTGCGGGGGTGGCCGCGCCGCGCCGAGATCGATTACCGCTGGATGCTAGCCGCGGAACCGGACTACTGGTGGGCGTACATCGGTCTGTTCGACGACCATCTCGCGATTCAGGATTACCGTATGGCGGAAGCAGACCTCGCGGTGGCCGTCGCATCGATTCCGGAGGAGAAGGCGACGAGCAAGCGCCAGCGCGCGTGGGAGACCCACAATCTGCGTGAGTTGCGCGTCGAGACAAGATTCGGCCGCTCGGAAGGGGGCTCACCCGTATCGGCGCCGACCGCAGCGCGCGATTACGCGCTCGACACCTATCTGTATTCGTCCCCCCTCGCCTACAACTGGCGCGTCTTCACCCATCTTCATGCGTCGGCCGGCGTATTTTCGAATATCACCGCGACGCGCGAAGCAGCCGGTGTTGGGGCCGAATACCGGGCGCGCGATTGGCTCGTAAGCGCTGAACTGCGCACCTTGAACCGGACCGGCGCCGCGGTGGGTGCGACTGCGACCCACTTTTTTGACGACCACTGGAGCGTCCAGGCCGAGGCCGAAACGAACAGTTTGAGCACCCCTTTGCGCGCGCATGCCGACGGAATTGCCGCGTCCCGCCTCGGGTTAGGAATTGGTTACCGATGGCACGAATCTTGCGCTCTTGGTATGACCGCATCAGCGATGGATTTCGAAGATGGCAATCGCCGCAATACATGGACCGCCGCGTGGACCCGCAGAATGGTGACCGGACCGATTTACAAACTCGATGCCCGTTTCGATCTCTATGCCTCGAGCAACTCGCTGCCTGCGGTTCTGGCAAACTACTTCAACCCGAGCAGGGATCGCGCGCTGAGTCTCACACTTGAAAATGAATGGCTGCATTTCCGGCGTTATGAGCATTCGCTCAGCCATCGACTGCTGCTTACCGTTGGCAGTTACTGGCAGGAGGGCTTCGGCGCCGGCGATCTGCGCGCCGTACGCTACGAGCAAGCCTATGCTCCGCACGACCGCCTAAGCCTGCTCGCCGGCGTGAGCAAGACGTGGCGTCCATTCGACGGTGCACGGGTAAGCCTCGACAACGTCTACCTTACGGCAGACTGGAGATTTTAATGCAGCGTTGGTTGGTGCTGCTGTGCGTGGTCGCGGCACACTGGATACCCTGCGTTGCGACAGCCCAGCAATGGAGCGACGGCAGCTTCCAGGTACTGGGCTATCACGACGTACGCGATGATCCCACTTCCGCACCGGACCGCTATACCGTCTCGACCGCTAATTTACTGCAGCACTTCGCGTGGCTGCGCGAGAATGGTTTCAACGTTGTCAGCATCGATGCGATTCTTGCAGCGCGGGCCGGCACCAAGCCGTTACCGCCCAAAGCGGTCCTGCTCACCTTCGACGATGGTTATCGGAGCGCCTATACGCGTGTTTTTCCACTGCTCAAGGTGTTCAAGTATCCAGCCGTTCTCGCGCTGTCGGGCGGTTGGCTTGAGGTTCCGCCAGACGGCCGGGTGCCGTATGAAGAACGCGATCTTGGACGCGAAGAATTTCTGCAGTGGGACGAGATTCGCGAAATGGCCGCTTCCGGTTTGGTTGAAATCGCTTCACACAGCTACGATCTGCATCACGGTATACGCGCTAATCCGCAAGGCGATCAGGTTCCCGCCGCGATCGCGCGCCGTTATAACACTACGACCAACAGCTACGAGAACGACACCGATTACAACCGGCGCGTCGGTGAAGACCTCATTCGCAATTCCGATCTGCTAGCACGCCGTCTGGGCCAGCGTCCGCGCGTCATGGTATGGCCATACGGTCGTTACAATGGCATCAGCATGCGCATCGCGCACGATGCGGGAATGCCGATCGGAATTACTCTCGACGAAGGTCTCAATACGCCGGATGTGCCCCTCGAGCGTGTACGGCGCTATCTCGTCAGCTACAACCCCGACGTGCCCGAGCTTGCAGCCGCACTCACGGCGCACATGCGCACAGTGCCGCTGCGAGTTATGCACGTAGACCTCGACTATGTCTACGATCCGGACCCGCAACAGCAGACACAGAATATCGGCCTCCTGCTCGACCGCATCAGAGATATGGGCATCAATGCGGTATTCCTGCAGGCGTTTGCGGATCCGGACGGCAATGGCGCGGCTGACGCACTTTATTTTCCGAGCCGTCATTTGCCGCTGCGATCCGATCTTTTCGCGCATGTCGCATGGCAAATCCAGACGCGCGCGGGCAACGTAAAAATCTATGCCTGGATGCCGCTGCTCGCGTTTGAATTACCCTCGGGCGAGGCCGGAGTTGCGCGCGTGAATACGTCGGAGACCGCAGGCAAACTGGCACAAGGTTACCCGCGGCTGAGTCCGTTCGATCCCCGTGCACAAGCGGTGATCCGGGAGATCTACGAAGACCTGGCCAGGCACGCCGTTTTCCAGGGGCTGCTTTTCCATGACGACGCGACGCTCACGGATTATGAAGATGCAAGTGCATCCGCATTGAACTACTATTCAACTATCTGGCACATGCCGCCGGACATCGGCCGGATTCGTGCCGACCCGAAGTTATTTGCGGATTGGACTCGGCGCAAGACGCATTACCTCATCGAGTTTTCGCTCGACCTGGCGCACCGTGTTGCGCCCTATCAGGCACGCGTCCTTACGGCCCGCAACCTCTTCGCCAGAGTCGCGCTCGAACCGCAAGCCGAAGCCTGGTTCGCACAAAGCCTCCCGGCGTTTCTCGCCAGCTACGATTACACGGCTGTGATGGCCATGCCTTATCTGGAGGGCGCGGACGAACCGATCGGCTGGCTGCGACGACTGATCACAGAAGTCGCACGGCAACCGGCGGGTCTGCAACGCAGCGTATTCGAGCTTCAGAGCGTTGACTGGCGCACTCATCATCAAATCGCAAGCCCCCTGATCGCACGGCAGATGCAGGAGCTCCAGCTTGCTGGAGCGCTCAATTTCGGTTACTACCCGGACGATTTCCACCGCAATCACCCAACCCTCGAAGTCATCAAGCCGTTGTTCTCGCTTGAAACGTTTCCATACGCGCGAAGAGAAGACACGCGATGAACGCTTGGGGCTATGAGGGTTTCGGTCAAATCGGTTTGCGGCTTATCGATTTCACGTTTTATTATCCCCTGTTCATGTCCTATTTGTGGATGATAGGCGCGGTGCACTTCTACCTGCGCTTCGAACACCGCTTCGCACACATTGTTGCTCCTCCGTCTCTACCCCACTATCCCGGAGTCAGCATCATCGTGCCGATGCGCAACGAAGCGGACAATGCGCGCGAAACCATCGGCCAGTTGTTACGGCAGCGCTATCCACTTTTCGAAATCATCGCCATCAACGATGCCAGCACCGATGCGACCGGCGCCATCCTGGACGAGCTTCTCGTCGAGCATCAGCAATTGCGAGTATTGCATCTGGCGCAGAACCAGGGCAAGGCGATCGGGCTCAACATGGCGACGCTCATGTCGCGTTACGAGTACCTGGTTTGCATAGACGGCGATGCGCTGCTCGACGAGTACGCAGTCGGCTGGCTTATACAGCATTTTATTCAGGGGCCGAGAGTCGGGGCCATCACGGGCAATCCGCGCGTCAGGAACCGCTCCACGTTGCTCGGGAAAATTCAAGTGGGAGAATTTTCGTCGATCATCGGCTTGATCAAGCGCGCACAGCGCACTTATGGACGCATCTTCACTGTTTCGGGTGTCGTGTGCGCATTCCGCAAGTCGGCATTGCACGACATCGACTATTGGAGCGCGGACATGCTGACCGAAGACATCGACGTCAGCTGGAAGCTGCAAACCAGTCATTGGGACGTCCGTTACGAACCGAGGGCGTTGTGCTGGATTCTGATGCCGGAATCCTTAAATGGTCTTTTTAAGCAGCGACTGAGATGGGCCATGGGCGGGCTGCAGGTGCTGGTGAAGTACTTCCGCTCGCTGCTCGCATGGCGCGAGCGGCGGATGTGGGGGATCTATATCGAATACACGATGAGCGTGTTATGGGCATTGTCGATGGGTATGGTTTTCATGCTGTGGGCGCTCGGTAAAATCGTCGAGCTGCCGGAACAACTCGTCGTCCCGACCTTGTTTCCGGGGTGGAACGGCGTGCTGGTCGGCACGACGTGCCTGCTGCAAATCGGCGTGGCCTTGTGGTTGGATGCGCCGTATGACCGCGGACTGGGCAGGGTTTACTATTGGATGATCTGGTATCCCCTGCTTTATTGGATGCTCATCATGCTGACTACGCTCTGGGCAATAGGCACAGTGTTGCTGCGAAAACGCCGCGCGCGCGCGCTATGGACAAGCCCCGATCGAGGGTTGAAACCATCATCGTGAGCCAAACGCTTATCATCGAATCGCCGCAGTGGCAGGACGTCAGACAGCGCATGCTTTATGGCTCGTTCACTGTCGCGTTCTGGTTGCTATGGAGCTATCTGTGGCTGCCTATTGTCGGCGTTCTCGGCTGGGTCGTCGGAATCGGCGCCGCGCACTATCACATGATCATTCTCGAGGGCTATCGCGGCCTATCCGCGTTGCTACCGCTATATCTTCTTATTATCGCGTCGCTCGGTGGTTCCCTCGTTTCGTGGGCGCAATATAATTTTATTCGCTTTCGAGGTACGCAACGACGCGCGCGTTCAAAAGACGTGCGCCCGGACATGCTCGCCACGCATTTCGGCGTGGATGCAACGGCCCTGAGCGAATGGCTAAAGCTGCGCCGTTTGGTGTTGCACCACGATCAACATGGCCGACTGGTTGAAGTCGAGATACGGCCCGGTGACGCGACGCAAAGCTAGTTGAGTGTCGGGCTCGCGCGCTCGGCTGGGGATAGCGGCGCAGGCGCACCGCTTTCGACGCGATCTTCTTCCAGCGCCTGCCCGCTGCCAAACTGCGCGCCCGTCGCGGCCGTGTCGATCAACTGCCCGAGATCTTCGAGCGGCGGTAATTCGGTGAGCGAGCGCAGGTTGAGATCATCGAGAAACTGCCGTGTGGTCGCGAACAATTCAGGCCGGCCCGGAACCTCGCGATGTCCGACGACGTCGATCCAGCCGCGCGCTTCAAGCGCCTTGATGATGTTGGTTGACACAATGACACCACGGATGTCCTCGATGTCGCCGCGCGTCACCGGCTGTTTGTAGGCGATGATCGCGAGTGTTTCCATCACTGCGCGCGAATAGCGCGGTGGCTTCTGCGGATTCAGGCGGTCGAGGTACGGCTGATACGCGGGACGCGCGCGGAAACGCCAGCCGCTGGCGACATTCACCAGCTCAACGCTGCGCCCTTCCCAATCCCGCGCAAGATCTGCGAGCAGATTGCGCAATACGTCGCTACCGAGCTCCTCGTCGAACAATATCTTCAAGTCCGATATCTGGAGCGGTTCGCTGCTGGTCAGCAGGGCCGCCTCGAGTATGCGCTTTACTTCCTGCAGATCAAACGACGGTGAGTCCATGGGTTAATTTCACGTAAATCGGTGAATAAGCTTCGTGCTGAGTAACTTCGATCAACGCCTCGCGCGCGAGCTCGAGTATCGCCAGAAACGTCACGACGAGCCTTGGGACGCCATCACTCGGGCTGAACAACTGGGTGAATTCCAGGAATTTTACGTCATGCAGGCGGCGCAGAATCAATGTCATGTGCTCGCGCACCGACAGCTGATCCCGCGTCACGCGGTGATGCTGGTTGACGCTCGCGCGCTGCAGCAGCCACAGCCACGCCTGGCGCAAATCTTCGGGACTGACGTCGGGCAGCGCCTGCGCGACAGGCTGCTCGATCCATACCTGCACCAGCGCGAAATCGCGGCCGACCTGCGGCAGCTCGTCGATGCGCTGCGCGGCGAGCTTCATCTGTTCATACGCGAGCAGCCGGCGTATCAGCTCGGCGCGCGGATCGTTTTCGTCCTGGCTGGCAGCGGGAGGCCGCGGCAGCAGCATGCGCGACTTGATCTCGATCAGCACCGCGGCCATCACCAGATATTCGCCTGCAAGCTCCAGGCTTTTCTGCCGCATCAGCTCGACATATTCAAGATATTGCTCGGTCAGACGTGCCATCGGAATGTCGAGCACGTCGAGATTGTGCTTGCGGATCAGGTACAGCAGCAGATCGAGCGGTCCCTCGAAAGTCTCAAGAAATACCTCGAGCGCGTCCGGCGGGATGTAGAGATCGTGCGGCAATTCGAGCACTGGCTCGCCGCGAAATTTTCCGACCGGCGTGACAGGCGCGTGCAGAGGGAATGCAGCGGCTTCTACCATGCCGCGACACAAATCTGAGCGTGGGCAGGTTCACCGGCCGTCATCAGGAGGCGGCCAGGTTCGCAGCAGGCGGTGGGCAGGCGCAGCATGCGTTATGTTACCGTGATTCGCGCGTCAATTGTAGTTAAGTCCCATCACCTCGCGCACATCGCGCATCGTTTCCTCAGCCAGTTTCTGCGCTTTTTCGCAGCCGTCGGCGACGATGCTCTTGACGAGCGTCGGATCCTCCTCGTAGCGCCGGGCGCGTTCGCGCATTGGTTTCAGCTCGGCCAGCACCGCGTCAATCACCGGCTGCTTGCACTCCAGACAGCCGATGCCGGCGCTGCGGCATCCCTGCTGCACCCACTCGCGCCGATGCTCGTCGGAATAGATGAGGTGCAGCTGCCACACCGGACATTTGTCGGGATCGCCCGGATCCGTGCGCTTGACACGCGCGGGATCGGTAGGCATCGTTCGGATTTTTTTTGCGACGCTGTCGTCATCGTCGCGCAAGCCGATCGTGTTGTTGTAGGACTTCGACATCTTTTGGCCATCAAGGCCGGGCATTTTCGATGCTTCAGTCAGCAGCGCCTGCGGCTCGGTCAGTATTACCTTGCCGCCGCCTTCTAGGAAGCCGAACAGCCGCTCGCGGTCGCCAAGTGCGAGGTTTTGCGCTTTCTCGAGCAGCGCGCGCGCCGCCCCGAGCGCCTCGGCGTCACCCTGCTCCAGAAATTTCGTGCGCAATTCGCGGTAAAGCTTGGCGCGTTTGGCTCCGAGCTTCTTCACTGCGGCTTCAGCCTTGGCTTCGAAGCCCGGCTCACGCCCGTAGACGTGATTGAAACGGCGTGCGATCTCGCGCGTAAACTCGATATGCGGAACCTGGTCTTCACCCACCGGCACACGGTTGGCGCGATAGATCAGAATATCGGCGCTTTGCAGCAGCGGGTAGCCGAGAAAACCGTAGGTCGACAGCTCCCGGTCAGCGAGCTTTTCCTGCTGATCCTTATAGCTCGGCACGCGCTCAAGCCAGCCGAGTGGTGTAATCATCGACAATAACAGGTGCAGCTCGGCGTGCTGCGGCACGCGCGACTGGATAAAAAGCGTCGCTTGAGACGGATCAATGCCGGCGGCAAGCCAATCGATTACCATGTCCCACGTATGCTGCTCGACGATTTCGGGCGTATCGTAATGAGTCGTCAGCGCGTGCCAGTCGGCAACGAAAAAATAACATTCGAATTCATGCTGCAGCTCGAGCCAGTTCTTGAGCACGCCGTGGTAATGGCCCAGATGCAGCGCACCCGTCGGGCGCATGCCGGATAGAACACGGTCAACAAACATAAACAACAAACATAAAAATGGACCCTCGAATATCTAGGTGCTTCCGACCAAATGCAGAAAATGCAACAGCTGATAGAGCCCCGCTTCAGGTATTCCGAAAACTGTGGCAATACCCGATAGCGACGCGGTAATCAGTGGCGACAACAGCATTCCGAGCACCCCGGTGAACAACAGCGCCAGCAGGATAATAAAGCCGAAGCGCTCGATGCGCGCAAATTTTGCGGCGAGAGGATGCGGCAGCAGGCTCATCATGATGCGTCCGCCATCCAGCGGCGGCAGCGGAAACAGGTTGAGCACGAAAAAAATCACGTTGACGAAAATTCCCGCCGCGCCAACGAACAGCAACCATACCGCGGCCGGATTGCTGTGAGCGAGCCCCGCGCCTACATTGAGCAGCAACGCCCAGATAAGTGCCATGAAAAAATTGCTGAGCGGACCTGCCGCAGCCACCCACAGCATCTCGCGCTTGGGATGTCGTAAGTTCGCGAAATTGACCGGCACCGGCTTGGCCCAGCCGAACATATAGTTTGTCAGCAACAA
>DASYSI010000526.1:0-11720 GCA_036003485.1 Burkholderiales bacterium
TTTCTCGAGCCCGACCTCGGTGCCGACGTCGATAAAGCCGGCTATGCCGACCGTGGTGTTCAGCGCAATGCGTCCCACGTCTGATGCCGCATCCGCAATTTTTCCCTGCAGCAGATTATTGAGCGCGGTAAGGATGTCATAAAGATTATTGAAAAAGTTGGTGACCCCAGTGCGCACGAACTGCGGCAGGACTGTCTTGTAAACAGTAGCGACAGGTTTCATGACGACTTTATCGAGACCGTCATTGACTTGATATACAGCTCGATTGAGCGGCTCGAGCGGATCCCGCGGATTGTTAGTGCTCGCGCATCCGCCAAGCAGGATAAGCAGGAGCAGGAAACAGGTACGAAGCGGCGCGGTCGTCGAGGTCATTTAGAGAATTCTTTTTGGCAAACTGGACTAGTATATCAATCATTTGTCGCAAAACCAACGTTAGTCCGGCGCGCCCGATTAATTAATTCCACGCCGTGATTTTGTCCCTTTTGTTGGCCGCCCACGCGCCCCTGCCTTCGGGTGCGCCAATTGTGGCAGCTGATGCATAATGGACGCGCTGTCAGCCAGGCTCCGGGGGACTTCATCGAAGGAGAAATCATGAGGCACAGATTCGGTTTGACGCTTCTAACCTGCATGATGACTTTGGCATGCGCAGCAAATGGTTTGGCGCAGACCTATCCGGCCAAGCCCATCCGGTTTTACACGCCATATCCGCCGGGAGGGACCACCGATATCTTGGCGCGGCTGATCGGCGCCAAGCTGTACGAGTCATGGGGGCAGCCCGTGATCGTCGACGCCAAACCCGGCGCGGGCGGGAACATCGGTACTGACTTTGTGGCCAAATCTCCCGCCGACGGCTATACGATTCTGATGGGGGCCAGCGGACCGCTCGCGATCAACGTCAGTTTGTTCAGCAAGCTGCCGTACGATCCAGTCAAGGACTTGGCACCCGTGATACTGACTGCTTCGGTGCCGTTGATCCTGGTGACCCATCCTTCGCTGCCGGCGAAAAACGTGAAGGAATTTATCGCGCTGATGAAATCCAGGCCCGGCCAGTTCAACTACGCCTCGGCGGGGCCGGGTTCGCCGCAGCACCTGACTGCGGAAATGTTCAAGTTCATGGCCAAAGTCGACATGGCGCATATTCCGTACAAGGGCAGCGGACCGGCGATCGTCGACCTCGTCGGCGGGCAGATTCCGTTCGCCTTCGAAAGCATGATCCCGGTGCTGCCGCACGTGAAGGCGGGCAAGCTGCGCGCATTGGCGGTCACAAGCGCGAAACCTTCGCCGGTCTTGCCGGAGATTCCGACGGTGGCCGAATCCGGCGTGCCGGGATTCGAGTCGATCGCGTGGTATGGGGTGGTGGCGCCGGCGGGCACGCCGCGTGACATCATAGCGAAACTCAACGCCGAGATGGCGCGCATCCTCAATTTGCCGGACATCAAACAACGCCTGATCGAGATGGGGTCGCCGCCGGTCGCGGGAACGCCCGATCAATTCGGTGCGCTGATCAAAAGCGAAATCGTGAAGTGGGGCAAAGTAGTCAAGCAAGCCCACGTCAGCCTGGATTAGAGTCTTGAGCTCTTAATTCGCTGAATGGGAGTGGTATCGCTTCATCAACGAATCAACGACGCGGTTTATTCGGTTTTGATCCCGGCTTTCTGGCGAATTTCGTCGCGCGTGGCTTGCGTCGCCGTCAAGAGAGGACCGCCCAGGCTTACCGCGTGTTCCGCAGCAGCCAGCGCGTCTTCGAGTTTTCCGCGTTCAGCCAGAACCTGCGCCAGGTTGTTGAATGCCGCGGCGGCGTCCGGATGATCGCGCGTCGCCTGTCTGAATGCGGATTCGGCGTCCGCGATATCTTTCAGCGCATACGCGGTATTGCCGCGCCCCATCTGGCCTGCGAGATTGGACGGCCAGCGTTTGAGCAGCGCGTTATAAGCCGTGTGCGCGTTTTCTACCTGTCCGCTTTTTTCGAGCGCTACCACCGCCTCCGCGTAGCGCGCTTCTGACGCCGTAACCGGAACCCGGTCCGGCGGTACCGCAACCATCGCCCAATGTCCTTCGTCTTTCCATAAATATTCGAATACTCCGAACGGCATCGTTTGGCGCTCGTGGATACCCGAGTGCCGAAGCACCTGGCCTTGGTCGAGATCGTATCCGATCAACACCGCGTAGTGCCAAATCGGAAAAATGCGAAAACCGTAGTTTTCCAGAACGATAACCGGCGTGCCGGCAGCGATTTCGCGCAGCGCATCGGTCAACTGCGGCGCGAGCTCATACGAAACCAGACCGTGACGTCGCGCCGATACGAGCATTTCAATTTGCAAGCTGCCTTTGCGCGCGGGGATGTACACCTGATCGACCAGCGCTTCGGGTGTTACCTTGACGCCGGCTGCGTTCAGCGCCATCGCCAGCGCGGCCGGCCCGCATTGATATTGTTCCTGCGCAAAAAACGGAACTTGTGTAAGTTCCGCGCTCGCGGGCAGATCCGCGGGGCGTTGCGTCTTCAATGCCTCGGTTTGCGGCAAAATGACGGCACAGCCACCGAGTGCCATGCTCAAAAAAAGAAAGCCCGCCGTTAAGCGGGCTTTACTGATGCGCATTACTGTGTATCTAGTTATTTATACCAGACCAGATAGATGACAACCGCGATGATGATCACGGCGGCAGCCCATCCCCAGCCACTGTCGGCGCCGACCGGCAGCGAATCGATCTTACCGGCGAGCTGGTTCACTTCTTGCTGTGTCATTGCGTTGACGCGATCCAGAGCGCTCGAAGCATTGAGTCCCAGCGCTTCAAATTGCTTGACAACTTCGCCGCGGCTCACGAAATCGCGCACTTTATCGCGGTTTGCCAAATCTTGAGCGCTGGCGACAGCTTGATCGGTGCCGATCATGCCTGCCTGCGTCGAGAACGGCAGCAATATCATGCTTACGATTAACAACTGGCTGATTAGTTTGTAAAAAAGTCTCATCAAAACCCCCGTGTATGGTGAATGAAGTATCTGCAATTGAAGCGCCGGCAATTCACCGAAGCCCAACTACCTTATATATCCAGCGAAACGTTATCGTCAAGTGCAGCGCTTACATTTGCTGTCGCGGCTGTGGATTAATCGTTTTTTTGTTGGTTTTTTGCTACGCATTGCGAGAACGAAATGATTAGTGGCTCGTAAGAAAAAAATGCGCAAATAGCTCGCGTTCGAACGCCTGTACAGCCTACAGCCGTGGCAGCGCGACAGTGCTATAATTTTGAGCCCATTTGAGCGTCTCCTCCGCATCACCACTACTCGCAAGGACCCCTATCATGCTGACTAAAGTTAAACCCGGTTTGCAACTCAAGGATTCCAGCTTGTTCCGCCAGCAGTGCTATGTCGATGGCAAGTGGGTCGATGCCGACAGCAAAGCCACGATTGACGTGCACAATCCCGCCGACGGCTCTTTGATCGGTACTGTTCCGAACATGGGCGGCGCCGAAACCAAGCGCGCAATCGAAGCGGCCAATGCCGCATGGCCGGCATGGCGCGTCAAGACCGCCAAAGAGCGCTCCATTATTCTGCGCAAGTGGTTCGATCTGATCATGGCGAACCAGGAAGACCTCGCGGTACTGATGACGACCGAGCAGGGCAAACCGCTTTCTGAATCGCGCGTCGAAATCTCTTACGGCGCTTCGTTTATCGAGTGGTTCGCTGAAGAAGGCAAGCGCATTTACGGCGATACCATACCGCAGCATCAGGCTGACAAGCGCATCGTCGTCATCAAGCAGCCGATTGGCGTATGCGCGGCGGTGACGCCGTGGAATTTTCCCAACGCGATGATCACGCGCAAGGTCGGGCCCGCGCTCGCCGCCGGCTGCACCATGGTGATCAAGCCGGCGACCTACACGCCGTATTCGGCGCTCGCGCTCGCCGAGCTCGCCGAGCGCGCCGGCATTCCGAAAGGCGTGGTATCGGTCGTGACCGGCGCGTCGGGACCGATCGGCAAGGAACTCACCACCAATCCGATCGTGCGCAAGTTTACGTTCACCGGTTCGACCGAAGTCGGCAAGCTCCTGATGGCGCAATGCGCGGGAACCGTCAAGAAAGTCTCGCTCGAGCTCGGCGGCAATGCGCCTTTCATCGTATTCGACGACGCCGATATCGACGCTGCGCTCGAGGGCGCGATGGCATCCAAGTTTCGCAATACCGGGCAGACGTGCGTCTGCGCGAACCGGTTTTTCGTGCAGGAAGGGGTTTACGATAAATTCGCGCAGAAATTGAGCGAAAAAGTCGCTGCGATGAAAGTTGGAAACGGCATCGAAGACGGCGTGATGCAGGGTCCGATGATCGATATGAAGGGCGTGGAAAAAGTCGAGGAGCATATTGCCGACGCGGTTGCCAAGGGCGCGCGCGTCGTGACCGGCGGCAAGCGCCATGCCAAAGGCGGAACGTTTTTCGAGCCGACGGTGCTGGCGGATGTGAAGACCAACATGAAAGTGACCCACGAGGAAACTTTCGGCCCGGTGGCGCCGCTGTTTCGCTTCAAGACCGAGCAGGAGCTGATCAAGCTCGCCAACGACACCGAATACGGACTTGCGTCGTATTTCTACAGCCGCGACATCGGGCGCATCTGGCGCGTTGCCGAGGCGCTCGAGTACGGGATGGTCGGCATCAACGTCGGTATCATTTCCAACGAGGTTGCGCCGTTCGGAGGCGTCAAGGAATCGGGGATCGGCCGCGAAGGCTCCAAGTATGGCATCGAGGAATTCCTCGAGGTCAAATACCTGTGCATGGGCGGCATCGACAAGTAAACCGCGGCGGGTTTCCGGTTTTTATTCGTGCCGAATCCCGCTCACAAAAAACGCGTAGCGTTCGAGATTCTCGGTCTCGACCACGTCGTGCTGCGTGTCAAGGACTCGGCGCGCGTGATGCGCTTTTATTGCAGTGTGCTCGGTTGCCACATCGAACGCGAACAGCCTAATCTCGGGCTGATCCAGTTGCGCGCCGGACAATCATTGATCGATCTTGTTGCGGTGGATGGCGAACTGGGACGGGCCAAGGGGGCGGCGCCGCAGAAAGAGGGACGCAACATGGATCACCTCTGCCTTCGCATCGAGCCGTTCGATCCGAACGCTCTGGTTGCGTATCTCGTTTCCAACGGCGTGGTGCCCGGGGAAATAAAATCGCGCTTTGGCGCAGACGGCCACGGGCCGTCGCTTTACATTGAGGACCCCGAGGGCAACGGAGTCGAATTGAAAGGCCCGCCCACGCGGGCCGGCCGTATCTAGATTTTCCTAGACGAGACGATCGGCGACGACCTTCGCAAATGCCTGCGTGCCGAGCTTGCCGCCCATATCGGCCGTGCGGGTAGCGGGATTTTTGAGCGCGGAATCGATTGCCGCTTCGATTTTTTGTGCTGCCTGCGCGAGCGCTGGTTTGTGGTGTCGTCGTCCCAGCCAATCAAGCAGCATCGCCGCCGACAGTATCAACGAGGTGGGATTGGCTTTGTCCTGACCCGCGATGTCGGGTGCCGAGCCGTGCTGCGCCTGCGCGACGCACAAATCGTCGCCCGCGTTGACTGAGCCCGCAAGACCGAGACTGCCCGAAAGCTCCGAGGCCTCGTCCGAGAGAATGTCGCCGAACATATTGCCGGTAACGATGACATCGAAGCGTGTCGGGTCGCGCACCAGGATCGCCGCGGTCGCATCGACGATGAGCTCCTCGAGCTCGACCTCGGGAAAGTCTTGTGCGACTTTGCGCACTTCGCGCAGGAACAGTGCATCGGAAATTCTCAATACGTTGGCCTTATGCACGGCGGTGACTTTTCTGCGCCGAAGCAGCGCGGCCTCGAACGCGCGGCGCGCAATGCGGCTGCAGCATTTAGCGGTGACCCTGCGCATCGAAATCGCCATGTCTTCGGTCGGCATGAATTCGCCGCTGCCCAGGTACATATTGCGGTCGGCGTAGAAGCCTTCGGTGCACTCGCGAAAAATCACCAGATCGACGGGCTTGCCGGTGAGTCCGACGCCCAAACGCGATTTGGCGGGGCGAATGTTGGCGTAAAGATCGAGCTTGACGCGGAATTCGCCGGAGGGATTGATACCTCCCCCTTCGCGCGGCGGATAGTCGAGGTGTGAAACGGGACCGAGTATCACACCGGCGGCGGCGCGCGCAGCGGCCATGACTCGCGGCGGCAGCGTGGTGCCTTCGCGCTTCAGCGTGACGAGCCCCATTTCGTCGTGCTGCCACTCGAGCTCCAGATTATAGAGAGCGTTCGCACGGTCGAGCACGGCGAGCGTGGCCCGGGTAATTTCCGGGCCGATGCCATCGCCCGCCAGAACGAGTATCTTCAATTGCGATCCCTCATGTGCGCCAGGATGTCGCACGAGTGTATCATGGCAGCTAGCCGTTTTTTGCGAAGGAAGTTCGAAAGCCTAAGGCAAGTTTGTTGCGAGACCAAACTCGCGCATGAAGCTGCAGGCGAGCCGTATCGCGAGCTGCGCGGTTTATTCAGGAATTGATTTTTACGTCACAGTGCTACAGGAAATGAGAGCCCAGCTATGGATCCAATAAAATTTATGGTCGAGCCCTCCGAGCTCGCGGACGAGCTCAAGGCAGGCGCGGTTTTGATTGACGCGCGCGAACCCGGCGCATACAAGCGCGGCCATATCCCGGGCGCAATGCCGCTTTCAACCTATGAAACCTTGGTGACCGATTCGTCGCTCGAGGGTATGCGTGCGTTCTCGGAGGCGATGGCTCTGCGCTTCAGTTCCGTGGGGGTCACTAATCAGCAGCCGGTAGTCGTGTATGACGATGACACCGGCATGCGCGCCGCGCGCGAGGTATGGATCCTCGAGTATATCGGCCATCGTCGACCGCGCATGCTGCATGGTGGCATCAAGCAATGGGTCGCCGAAGGCGGCCCCGTCGTCGACGATACGGATATTCCGACGGTGCGACCCAAGAAGCTCCGGATCGAGGTAAATTCAGGCTGCTTTGCGAGTGCAGACGAAGTATGTCGCCGCGCGGGCGCATGGAATCTCGGTTTGATCGACGTGCGCAATGACCTGGAATGGGCAGGCAAAGACAACACGCAGTGCTGCGCGCGCCACGGACACATTCCTCATGCAGTGCATATCGAGTGGACCCATTTTCTCGAAGATGGTCGTTTCAAATCGCCGGCGGCAATCATTGAGCTTCTCACCAAGCACGGCATTAATCCGAACGGCGACATCGTTCTCTATTGTCATCGCGGAGCGCGCTCGGCCAACACCTACTACGCGCTGCGTCATGCCGGATTATTGGGAGCGCGCAACTTCATGGGTTCGTGGCACGAGTGGTCGGCGCGGACTGATCTCCCGATCCAAACGTGAACGGAAAAAGCGGATAAGCCGATTCGCTGAATTTTCTGGCAGGCAGATGCCTGCTAGGGGGCCTCGCCTTTGATACCGGATTGCTTGATGACCTGGCTCCATTTGGCATTTTCGGCGCGGATGAAGGCCGCGAACTGCGCGGGTGAACTGGGAGTCGCATCGATGCCGCGTGACTTCAATGACTCGGCCACCTCGGGCGCGGTCAGCGCTGCGACCATTTCCTTGTTGAGCCGATCGATCACGGGCTTAGGCGTTTTTGCGGGAGCGAGCAGGCCGTACCAGTTCGTCGCAGCGTAGCCAGGCACGCCCGCTTCCGCGACAGTCGGGATATCGGGAATGGCTTTCGCGCGCTGCGTGCCCGTCACCGCGAGGCCGCGCGCTTTGCCGGCCTGCACGTGCGGCACGCCGGTGGAAATGACCGAAAAGAATACCGGCACCTGTCCCGCCAGCAAATCGGTGATCGCGGGACCGCCGCCCTTGTAGGGTATATGCGTCAGCGTAATCTTGGCCATCGATTCGAGCAGCACCGCAGCGAGATGGCCCGGGCTGCCGATGCCCGATGACGCATAGTTGATCTGGCCAGGCTTAGCCTTGGCAAGCGCAATCAGCTCCTTCAGTGTTTTTGCCGGCATCGTCGGATGCGTGATGATGAGATTTTGCAGCGATACCGCCTGCCCGATCGGTGCGAAATCCTTGAACACATCGTACGGCACCTTCTGGATCGCCGGACTGATGACGAGGATGCCGATGTGACCGAACAATATCGTGTAGCCGTCGGGCTCGGCGTGCGCAACGAGTTCGCCCGAGATGATGCCGTTGGCGCCGGCGCGGTTGTCGATCACGACCTGGCGTCCGAGCGCCGCCGACATCCGCGGCTGTATCGCGCGTGCCACGAGGTCGGTCGCGCCGCCGGGAGGAAAACCGACCACCATGCGCACCGGTTTGGTCGGATACGACTGCGCTCCGATATCTGCCGCGAACGCGAGCGATATACCGAGGATCATCAATCGCAACAGGATAGAGCGCATCAGTCCGCCCGCGCGCCGGAATCTTTGACAACTTTCGCCCACTTGGTTATCTCGGACTTGATATAAGCGCCGAATTGCTCGGGAGTGCCAGGCGCGGGATCGAGACCCTGGTTGAACAGAAAATCTTTAACGTCCGGCATCGCGAGCACCTTCGTCACCTCGGCGTTGAGCCGCATGATGATAGGACGCGGTGTCTTAGCGGGCGCGAGCAGTCCGTACCAGTTGTTGGCGTCAAAGCCCGGCAGACCGGATTCAGCGATGGTCGGAATATTCGGCATCAACGCTGCGCGCTTGATGGTAGTCACCGCAATGCCTTTGATTTTGCCGGCCTTGATTTGAGGCACCGCACTCGCAGCGGTGGCGAACACGAGCTGCACCTGCCCGCCCACGAGATCGATCATCGCCGGTCCGCCGCCTTTGTAGGGTATATGCGTCATCTTGGTCCCGGCCATGCTGTTGAATAATTCCCCGGCCAGATGTCCGGTGCCGCCGACGCCACTCGAGCCGTAATTCAGCGGTTTGGTTTTGGCAAGCGCGATGAGTTCCTTGACATTAGCTGCAGGCACCGACGGATGCAGCGACAGAATGTTCGTCGAATCGACCGCCTGAATGATGGGCGCGAAATCTCTGACCGAATCAAACGGCAGCTTGGTTCGATACAGACTGGGATTGATCGCGAGCGCGGCGATGGTGCCGAGCAATATGGTATAGCCATCAGGCGCCGCTTTGGCGACGAGCTCGGTCGCAATATTGCCGGCTGCGCCTGCGCGGTTATCGACGATCACCTGTTGGCCGAGTGATTCGGCGAGCTTGATCGAAATCGCGCGCGCGGTGGTGTCGGTTCCGCCGCCAGGCGCGAAACCGACGATCATGCGGATCGGCTTGGTCGGATAATCGGTCGGTGTCGCACCGGACGCGTACTGTGTTACCAGCAGCGTCGCGGGAACGAATGCGCACGCAAGAGCGTTGAGTTTCATATTTCCTCCTATTAGTATCAGTATCGTTTCGACTATTATACCGGCCTCGATGTTGCGTCGAAGGCGATAAGCAAGCGCGCATGGCGTTCGACGTACGTGACCAGGTTAAAGACAGGAGAACTCATCCATGCAACGAGCATTAAAAATCGGCATACTCAAAGGCGACGACATTGGGCTCGAAGTCGTTCCTGAGTGCGTGAAAGTCATGCAGGCAGCCGCCCGTAAGACCGGGCTCGATATCGACTGGTTCCCGATGCCCATCGGCCGCACGGCGCTCGATGAGGTTGGTAACACGCTTCCGCCTGGCACGCTCGAGACGCTCGAGACCCTTGACGGATGGGTGCTCGGACCGATCGGCCACCAGGCCTATCCGCGGAATAATCCTAATTCGATCAATCCGCATCCGATACTGCGCAAGCACTACGACTTGTTCGCCAACATTCGTCCCGCCAAATCATTGCCGGGTGTGGCGGCGCTTTATCCGGATGTCGACCTGATCATCGTGCGCGAGAACAACGAAGGATTTCCGCCCGACCGTAACGTGTATGAAGGATCGGGCGAGTTTCGGCCGTCGCCCGACATGACGATCTCCGTACGTGTCATTACGCGTCAGGGCTCACGCAAAGTCGCGCGCGCGGCGTTCGAGCTCGCGCGCAATCGTCCGCGCCGAAAGTTGACCGCAGTCCACAAGAACACCGTATTCAAGCTCGGCTGCGGAATGTTCGCCGAAGAATGTCGCGGCGTGGCGTCCGAATTCCCGGACGTCGCGTACAATGAAGTGCTGGTCGATACCTTCGCGATGCGGCTGGTGATGAAACCGCAGGACTTCGACGTGATCGTCACCACCAATACTTTCGGCGACATCTTGTCGGACGCAGCCGCCGGACTGGTCGGCGGGCTGGGGCTCGCTCCGGGACTGTCCGCGGGGCCGAAGCATGCGATGGCGCAGGCGACACATGGCTCGGCGCCCGACATCGCGGGCAGGAACATCGCCAATCCTTACGCGATGATCATATCCGGCCAGATGCTCCTCGACTGGCTCGGCCACAAGCATTCCGAGCCCAAATCAGTGGAAGCCGCGCGCCTGATGGAAGTGGCGGTCGAGCGCGTGATCCGCGAACGCATCGCGTTGACGGGGGACCTCGGCGGGAAGGCTACGACCAGCGCGATGGGCGACGCGATCGCCGCCGCAGTGTAGCCAGAGCGCTCAGTGCAAACGGGCTGCCGCCATTTTGGCGGCAATGCGCAGCGCGTGCTCGAGCGCGCCCGTGCCCGCCTTGCCCTGGCCGACGATGTCGAACGCGGTGCCGTGCGCCGGCGTGGTGAACACGGTTTTCAATCCGGCCGTGACGGTCACGCCTTGATTGAATCCAAGCAGCTTGGTCGCGATCTGACCCTGGTCGTGATACATCATCACCACGCCGTCGTATTCGCCTCTCAGCGCCTTGAGGAAAATCACATCGGATGAAATCGGTCCGCTGCAGTTGACGCCGCTCGCGCGCATGCGCTCGACGGTGGGCCGGATGATGCGGATTTCCTCGTCGCCGAACAGTCCGCCTTCGCCGCTGTGCGGGTTGAGCGCGGCAACCGCGATGCGCGGCGCACTGATGCCGGTCGCGCGCAGCGTTGCATCGGCGAGCTCGATTGCGGAAGTGATGCGTTCGGGGGTAATCATATCGACTGCTGTCCTCAGCGCGACGTGAGAGGTGACGCGAAAAGTCGAAAATTCCTTGATCACGTTCATTTCGCCGAAAAATCCCGCGTGCTGCGTCAAGGCCGCGAACATCTGGTGCTCGTCGTGATATTTCCATCCGCCGCGGTGAAGCGCTGCTTTGTTGAGCGGCGCGAAGCTGATTGCGTCGAGCTTGCCGCCGAGTGCAAGATCTACCATGTACTTAAGCGTATCTCCGGTCAGTTTCCCGGATTCAGGCGAAATTTCGCCGCGCCTGATCGTCTCCGGATCGATATTGCCGAGATCGACGAGCGGCACCTCGTCGCGCGACCAGTCGATCGCAGTCACGTCCTCGTAGCGGCGCCATGCGAGTTCGGTCCTGGCATCTTCGCAGCCGAGCTCGAACACGCGGGCGTCGCCGATGACGGCGATGCGCGCGAGGGGTTTCATCACGCCTGAGGCGAGCAGCTTGACGCTGATTTCAGGACCGATGCCGGTCATGTCACCGAGCATCAGGCCGATTATGGGTAATGATTTCATGCGGTAGGTACCTATGGGTCACGCGCGACGCGTTTTACTAACCGATCGCGGCGCTTTGTTTACGGGCTTCGCGGCGGTCGATAGCAGCCGCATGAGTTCGCCGATGTGTTTCAGTTTTTCGAATCCGAATACGAGATCGATTACTTTCTCGGCGCGGGCGTG
>DASYSI010000527.1:0-14449 GCA_036003485.1 Burkholderiales bacterium
CCGTTGCCAGCATGCCGGCGGAACTTGCAAAATCCATCATCGGCACCTGCCATATCACTTTGCCGGTCAGCGGTTCCAGCGCCAGATGATAACCGGCAGGTTCGCCCGCGGGAACGGCCATGGTGGACTCCATGCCGGTGAAGTCTGAACCGAGCACAAACTTGGCATCGACGTACTTCATGTGCCGTGGCAGGTTCCACGAATTCAGGTAAACGAGGCCGGTTTTCGGATTGAATGCAATCAACGTTGCGTTGGTGCCGCGCGATGGGAACAGGGTAACCATCTCGCCATTTTTCGCGCGCTCCATCAGATCGGTGCGCACCGGGCGGCCGGTTTTCAAATCGATATGCGACGCCCAGTTAACTTTCACGTAGGGATTCGCCGCGATCACTTTGCCATTGGTGCGATCCAACACGTACAGGAAACCATTCTTGTGCGCGTTGATCAGCACCTTGCGCGGTTGGCCGTTGACCTGGATATCGGCAAGCAGGCTCTCCGCAGTCGAATCGAAATCATAAGTGTCATTCGGAATGTACTGGTAATACCACGCGATTTCGCCTGTCTTCGGCCGGATCGCCAGTATGCTCGCGGTGTACAGGCTGTCGGCGCCGTCGCGATACACGGGGTTATACGGCTCCGCATTTCCCGTACCGATATAAATCAGGTCGAGCTGCGGATCGTAAGATGCGGACTGCCAGGTTGAGCCGCCGCCGTATTTCCACGCGTCGGGCTTGGTCTGGTGCGGCCACGTCTCGGACCCCGGCTCGCCCGGCGCGGGTATCGTATAGGTGCGCCACAAGCGCTTGCCGGTTTCCGGGTCATAGCCCTCGACAAAGCCGCGCGTTGTGGTTTCGCCGCCACCGGTTCCCGAAATCAGTACGCCGTTGGCGATCATCGGTGCGATGACACCTTTGTAGCCTTCCTTGAAATCGGCATATTTTTGTTTCCAGACTTCCTTTCCGGTCTTCATGTCGAGCGCGAGCACTTGCGCATCGAGCGACTGGCGAAAGAGCTTGCCGTTATAGATCGTCGCCGGTCCGCGCATCAGCGCGCCGCCGCCTGAGACGCGCAGCGCTCCGCGGTCGAAATTCACCGGCGTGCGCCAAATCTGGCGTCCGGTCGCGATGTCGATAGCGAAAGTCCAGTTGCCGTTGACCACGTACATGACGCCGTTGTAGACGGTCGGCTGCGACAGGTCGCCCATGTCGTTGGTTGTACTGAAGCTCCAGATCGGCACCAGGCGCTTGACGTTGGACTTGTTGATCTGCTTCAACGGGCTGTACATCTTCAGGTCGTAGCCCATACCAAAGGTGGTCACGTTTTCGGTGTTTTTACCATCGCTGAGCAGTTCTTCAGCCGTCTGGGCGAATGCCAGGCCGCACCAGGTGCAAAGTATTGCCGCTAATATTTTTTTCATGCTCACTCCTTTAGATACTGGGTTATGCATAGACAATTAATATGGCCCGATCCCTCACCTAACCCCTCTCCCGGCAGGAGAGGGGAACGTCGAGCGGAAATGGTTGAACTATTTCCGGAAATAACTTAGGACTAAATTTTCTTCAGACGTTCGAGCAGGTCTGCGCTCTCGGGGATCGTTCCCTGCGCATAGACGTGCGAGTATCGAATGACACCTTGCGCGTCGACGAGAAATGCCGAGCGCGCGTCCATGCCGCGTTCGTCGTTGAAGACGCCGTACGCTTTGCCGACCGCGCCGTGTGGCCAGTAATCGGAGAGCAGCGGAAACGGAATGCCGCCGAGCTGCTCAGCCCACGCTTTCAGGCTGGGTATAGTGTCTGCGCTGATCTGCAGGATTTCCACATCGAGATTCTTGAATTGTTCGAGGTTCGCACGGAACCCGCTGACCTGGTTCTTTCATCCGCCGGTAAATGCGAAAGGCAAAAAGGACACCACGGTGCGACGCCCGCGAAAGCTGCTCAGAGCGAGCGTTTTACCGTCATGCGAAGCGAGCGAAAATTCCGGTGCCTGGGTTCCTGCTTGAAGAGCGGTCATGCGGGTTCTCCTTGAAAAAAAGTCGGTTGCGGCAATAATACCTCAGAGTGAACGCAGACGCGTTACTGCGGTTTTATCCCCGCCGCCGCCACGACTTTTGCCCATTTCGTCAGATCGGATTTAATGGTGGCGGCAAAGTGTTCCGGCGATGCCGGCAGTGGATCGGCTCCCTGCTGCGACAGCGTTTTGCTCGTCTCCGGGTCGCTCAGAATGCGATTGATCTCGCCGTTGAGTCGGGTGACCAGCGCCTTGGGCACATTGGGCGGCGCGAGCACGCCGTACCAGCCGCTCACTTCGTAGCCTGCGACGCCGGCCTCGGCGATAGTCGGGACATCGGGCAGCGCCGATGCCCTCCCTCGCGTGGTGACACCCAGCGCGATCATTCTCCCGGCTTTGATGAAGTTGACCGACGCGGGTATCGAAGGGAACGACAACTGTATCTGTCCGCCCATCAGCTCGATCATCGTCTGTCCGTTCCCCTTATACGGTACATGGATAAAATCGACGTTTGTGACGAGCTTGAAAAGCTCGGCGCACAGATGGCTGGGCGAACCCACGCCAGATGAACCGTAGCTCATCTGGCCCGGTTTCGCGCGCAGCAGCGCAATGAAATCCTTCACCGACCGCGCCGGAAGCGTCGGGTTGACGACCAGCACATTGGGGACGTCGGCGACCAGCGCAATCGGCGTGAAGTCGCGCACGGGATCGTAGGGCAGCTTCTTGTACATCGCCGGATTGATGGTGAAACCCGAAGGCACCATGATGATCGTGTAGCCGTCGGGTAACGCCTTCGCGGTGATTTCCGCGGCGATGATCTGGTTCGCGCCGGGCCGATTGTCGATCACGACCTGCTGATGCAGGTTGTCTGCCAGCCGCTGCCCGATCGCGCGCGCGAGGATATCGGTCGCTCCTCCTGGAACCGCTCCGGCGAGAAAACGGATCGGCTTGCTCGGATACCGCTCCTGCGCATGGGTAACGCCCGCCGCGCAAGCGATCGCGCAGCACAGCACGCTCAAACGGCGGCGTGTGAAGTTTGCGTTCATCGCGTCTTCCTCCTGGTAAAGACGTCGCGCGCACTACGTTATTGCTGCTGCATCCCGGACTCGAGCATGATCTGGCGGGTTTTTTCAATTTCGCGCCGGACTTTGTCCGCGAGCTGCTGCGGCGTGCCCGCGATGATCCGGTGTCCGGTGGCAACGAGGCGCTCGTTGATTTCCGGGGTATTTACGATGCGCGATGTTTCGCGGTATATCGCTTGCACGATTTGAGCGGGCGTTTTGGCGGGCGCGAAGAGGGCATACCATTGCTCGAACTCGTAGCCGGGCAGGCCGTTCTCGGCAATCGTCGGCACGTCTGCAAGCTGCGGCATGCGCTGAGCGCTGCTGACACCGAGCACCCTCAATTTGCCGGCGTCGACGTGCGGCGCAATCACAACATAAGAGGTGAAAACCATGTCCGCCTCGCCGGACAGGACGGCGATCGTCGCCTGCGCGCCACCTTTGTACGGGATGTTCGTCATGTTGATCTTCGCCTGCAGCTTGAGCGCGTTACCCATGAGCTCGCCCGCCGCACCCGCGACCGCGACGTTGAGCTTGCCGGGTGATCTTCTCGCGAGCGCAATCAATTCCCTGACCGATTTCGCAGGGACCGACGGGTGGACGACGAGCGCGAGCGGGATCGAAGCGATCTCGGTAATCGGCGCGAAATCCTGCGCCGGGTCATAGCCCGGATTCTTGTACAGTGCCGCATTGATTGCGTGCGTGCCGGCGTTGCCCATCATGATCACGGAACCATCGGGCGCGGCGCGCGCGGTATATTGCGCCGCGGCGAGGCCGTTCGTGCTCGGACGGTTTTCTACGACCGCGTTCTGATGCAACGCCTCGCCGAGCTTCGGAGCAAGCAGTCGCGCAATAAAGTCGGGACCCGTGCCGCCGACGCTCGCGGCGATGATGCGCAACTGTTTTGGGACGACGGGCGCCGCGCCGAGGTCCTGGGCCGTGGAAATTGCGGGACACAATACGAGCACGGCCACGAAAACAACGCATTTCGCCGCGAATCCCTTACGGTATCGCTGTCTCGCTGCGCTTCGCAGTGCGCTCACGCGATTCATTGATTCGTCCGGCTTAAGCAAGCGACTAGCGTTTTTCCGCGGGCGTCGATGTCGCCGGACCCATTCCCCAAACCTGGATGATCGCCTCCTGCTCCTTTGCGCCGTCGTAATGGATCTTGCCCGCGTGGTGGATGACATAGCTTCCGGCGGGAGCCGGCACGGTATTGTCGGGATCGTACTTTTCGCCCGTTCCCATCCACCACGTTCCAGATATCACAACGAAGAAACGGTCGTTCGGATGGAAGTGCGGCCGGCTCATGTTGCCCGGCAGCCATTTGAGGCGCACCACGTACGGCCCGGGCTTGCTCGGATCGCCGAACAAGACGGCCTGTTCGTTGGTTCCCGCTGCGTTTCTGATCCATTTGATTTCAGACGGAGTTTGAAATTCGACCGCGGTGCGGTCGATCTCCGCCGCGCGCGCCGATGGCGTTGCTACGATCATTCCGAGAACAACGAGAGTCAGCATTCGAACTATTGTTGCCATGTCTCCTCCTTGTGAAATGAACTGGCACGACTACATCATACCCGGCCTTGGCAGATTTGCGATCCGCATTGCGATCGATCGATGATTGCGACTGTATACCCGTATAATTCGCAATCGGGGAAGTTCGAGATAATCGGCATTCCCGTATCAACCGAGGAGAAATCATGCTGTTTACCTGTAAGCCGCGGGAGTGCGCGGCCAATCGCCCTGTCGCGCGCAAGGTCGTGAAGCGCGGCAACAAAAGTTACGCCGTCGATCTGCACTGCCACGTTCACACGCCCGCTGCCGACGAGATTGCGAAACAGTCCACCGCGCCGGCACGCGATCCACTCGATCAGTTCGGAAGCCAGCGCACTGCTAACCGGCAGAAAGCGCTGCGCCTCGAGCTCGACCGCAAGCTCACCTCGATCGAGCAGCGTCTTGCCGACATGGACAAGATGGGAATCGATGTACAGGCGATTTCGACTTCGCCCAGTCAGTACTATTACCGGCTCGAACCGGACCTCGGCCGCCAAACTTCACGCGCGATCAACGAGCGGCTCGCAGAAATCGTAGCATTGCATCCGGACCGCTTCGTCGCGCTCGGCACGGTGCCGATGCAGGAGCCCAAGCTTGCCGTGGCCGAGCTCGAATACTGCATGCAGGAGCTCGGATTTCGCGGCATGGAAATCGGCACGAACGTCCGCAAGGTCGAGCTCTCGGACGAGCGCTTCAATCCGCTCTTTGCGAAGGCGGAAGCGCTGGGCGCCGTCATTTTTCTGCACCCGAACGGTTTCACCGACACCAGCCGGCTGGGCCCGCATTTCCTCACCAATGTGATCGGCAATCCTCTCGATACTACGGTCGCGCTGTCGCATATCGTATTCGGCGGAGTCCTCGAGCGCTATCCCAGGCTCAAGTTTGTCGCCGCGCACGGCGGCGGCTATCTCGGCCATTATCCGGCGCGCATGGATCACGCCTACAAGGTACGTCCGGAATGCCACGATCACATCAAGCGCCCGCCGTCGTACTACATGAAAAAAATCTATTACGACACGATGGTGTTCGGCGAAACGCAGCTCGAGCATCTCGTAAGCTTGTGGGGCGCTGACCACGTCGTAATCGGGACCGACTATCCGTACGACATGGGATACTACAAGCCGGTCGATTTCGTGAACAACACGAAATCACTCGCGCGCGCGCAAAAGGATGCAATCATCGGCGGCAATGCGGCAAAGCTGCTCAAGCTCAAACCGCGCAAAAAGTAGCGAGGGCGGTAGGCAGGCCGGAATTGAGCTGCGCAGTTGCAAAACCGCTGGGCACGTTCATTTGAGCGCGATTCGAAACCGCAGCTCTTCTGTCCCTCCGTACTGCTTACTCTTCACAAATTTTTCGACAAGCACCCCGCCGTTGGCAAGAATGACTCGCTGAGATGCGAAGTTCGATGGGTCAGCGGTGACCTCCACATAAGACAGTCCCTCGGCGGGCGCAGCGAGGAGAAGCTCCTTCAGCGCGAGCGTCGCATAGCCCTTTCCCCCCTTCCACGGAACCACTGCGTAGCCAATGTGACCGAGGCAATAGGACGGCAGAGCATTCGTTCCGCGCTGCCAGCGCAAGGCAATACTTCCACAGAACTCGCCGTCCCACATCCAGCGCCGGTATCCAGGCAAACGCGGAACAAACGTACCGTCGGGTGTGCGAACCGGCGCACCTCTCGCTTCCCGGTCAACGAGTTCTTCAAGAAAGCGAGCTGGATCTTTTGCGATTTTCTCGAGCTCCTCGCGCCCAGCCTCAGGGCGAAGGTTGTTCGGGGACCAGCCACGCTCGAGCGCAGCGACATAGCCTGGCAGGTAACGTTCAGACGGCCAGACCAGTTGCATCGGTTGTTCGGCTCGTGACGAGTTATTCTGCATGTGAGTGTCTAAAGGCCCGTTGAACGGCGGGCGAGCCGTGACGTTTAAAATGACAGCTTATTGGCGGACCGTTCGTTCCACCGCGAGTCAAGCGCCATGACCGACGAGGCGCCAGGTCGAACCCGCAACGGCGATCACCGCCACAAGCATGACCAAGTCTCCAATACTCAAGTGGACACCCGCTGTTGCCCACGTAATGATCTCGCGCGTGATGGAGCCATAGCCATGTCCCGTGATGTAGAGATCAATCACCGTGATTATGATCGCGGCTACAACTCCGGCTCCGATTCCCGCGGCGGCACTCATACCCAGTCGACCAAGCACGCTCAGATGTCTCACGCTCGGCTCGACCTGGAGTTAGACATTTTGCGTGCGCTGCTGCGGCTGCAACCACTGATTGTCGGTCAATAATGGTGTACCGATGCCGCGCTGTTCGTAACCCTGCGACTCGAATGTAAGTTCCCCAATTGGCCAATTGATCACTATCTTCCACATCTGTGCAGCATAGCGCTCGCGTTGTTCGGTTCGGCGTTCAATCGCATGGATTGAAATTGGCCCCAAAGCTGCCGTTGGAGTCGCGTAGTCGATAGACATACGAAGATTGGTGACTTCATGGAAGGTCAGCGTAGCCGGGAGAATTGAGAACTTGATCTTGCCGCCGGCATCGTTGACCCATTCGAGTATGTAATCGATATCGAGAATAAGTTTTCCCGCGCCATGTTCGCCTTCCTCGACTCGAATCGCATGTACGTGGTTGTCATGCCATGACATCTCATCAAACTGCTGTTGTGTCCACACATGGTCAGTGGGAGCAGGCATATGCAAGGCCCAAATCGTAGTAGGTTGCCCAAAAGCCGGTTTGCGCTCCAGCCTGTCTGTTATCTTTAGCTTATATCCTATCTCGTCAAAACGATATTGGCGATCGCCTCCTGAAAATTCGTGTGACAATTCGTTTTCGCATAATTTTCGAACAATCAAATGTCTCCATCAGCATCGTCGGATCGCACCCGCCAATGGTGGATGCGCCCTAGCCGCGTGCTGCTGATCAATCTGCGCGAAGGTGACGAGCCGCGGATTGAAGCGGAAGCGCTGGTGCGCGAGGCGAAAGAATTTCACGCGACTGCTTTCTGCATCAGCGGCGGCGGCATTGTCGCTTTCTATCAGACGCAAATTGCGGGGCATCGCAAGAGCTCGGCGCTGGGCAACCGCGACCTGCTTGCCGAAATCATTCCCGTCGCACATCGCGAAGGCCTGCATGTGCTCGCGCGCATCGATCCGAGCTGCGCGCCCAAAGCGCTGTGCGACGAGCACCCCGAATGGTTTTCGCGCGATCGCACAGGGCGCCTGGTCGAAGTCTCAGGCCATTACGTCACGTGTCCCAACTCGGGCTATTACCATGAGCGGATCGTTGAGGTCGCTGCGGAAATGCTCGCGCGCTACGGCGTCGACGGCATCTGGAACAATCAGGGCAAATTCGCCGCGTGGGACACGGGCTCCTGTTATTGCGATACGTGCCGGTCTTTGTTTCGCGTCGACACCGGACACGAAATTCCGCTTGCTGAGGATTGGCAGTCGGCTGCGTGGATCGCTTTCAACGAATGGCGCTACCAGCGCATCGCCGCGTGGGTCGAACACATGCATCGCGAGATTCACGCAGTCAAAGCGGACGCCGTATTCATCGCGGCTGTGCAGTTGATGGAGTCGCTCGAAACGATACGGCCGGGCGGGTGGGATGTCGACTACTGGGTCGAGCATCAGGACGTGCTGACCTTTGAATGCCAGCGCCGCAATACCGCGCCGTGGTGGCCGGGAATGCAGGCCAAATATCTTGCGGGTCTCGCGCCCAACGGCCCGCGCTGGATGACTGCGAGCTATTTCTATCCGTGGTGGCGGCTCTATGCGGCGCCTGAAGCGGAAAATCGGCCGTGGATTGCACAGCAGTTCGCCAATGGCGTCAGCACCTGGCTGCATATCAACGGGGGCTATTCGCAGTTGTTCGATCGGCGCGGACTCGCGCCGATGCGCGCCGTTTTTGCGCGGCTTGCGAAATGGGAGCCGTATTTCGACGGCGCTTCGTCGGCTGCCGAGGTCGCGATCGTGTTCTCGCGCCATACGCAGGACATCTATGGCGGCGCGAAACCCCATGCGCGCTACCTCGACTGCGTGCGCGGTTATTATTGCGCGCTGCAGGAGGCGCATATTGCTTTCGATGTCTTGTCGGACAAGCGGCTCGATGAGGCAACGCTGGCGCGATACCGTGTCATCGTTTTGCCTAACACCGCGGTCATGAGCGCGGACGTGGCGGTGGCGCTGCAGCGATACGTGGAGAAGGGAGGCGGTCTCGTAGCCACGTTCGAGACCGCGGCATGCGGGCTCGACGGCGCCATGCGCCCGGAATCCGCTCTCGCCGGAACGCTCGGAGTCGAGCGCGTCGGGTACCGCGACAATCTTCAATCTTCGTATTCACGCATCGAGAATTCCACCGATCCGCTGTGTTGCGGTCTCGGCGACACCGATCTCATCGCCAATGATGGTGCGCTGGTCGAGGTCAGACCGCACCCCGGACGCGCAACGCCGCTGACGCTGATACCGCCCGTAATCGCGCACGACGGGGCGACGATCAGCATTCCGGAATACAGCGCGATTTCTGTTGCTTCGAGCGCGATTCCGGTGGCGGTGCGCGGCGCGAGCGGTCGCGGCCGTACGGTGTACTTTGCCAACAGGATGGATGCGCTGTTCTATCGCTATGGCTTTCGCGATCTCGGCGTGGTGCTCGCGAACGCAGTGCGCTACGCGCTCGGCGGCGCGCCCTCACTCGAAGTCGACGCACCGGACTATGTCGACGTGACGCTGATGGCGCAGGCCGGCCGGCGCCTGGTGCACCTCATCAACCTGCCGCTCGACAAACCGGTGAACAGCGGCTGGCGACACCCCGGGCGTAATCTCGTTCCCGTCAGCGACATCGTGGTTCGGCTGCGCGCAGAAAGCGGACAGGTCGTGTCTTGCGCCAAACTCGGTTCGACCGGCGGTGCGCTGGAGCTGCGCTGGCGCGATAATTGCGTTGAAGTTAGGGTGCCGCTTCTCGAAGATCACGAAATAATCGTATTCGAATTGCAGAAGGAATCCTGAGATGCAAGGAAAAAATATTACGCTTGCGTGCGCGTTGGCGCTCGCCGCGGCGAATCCCGCGTCATCGCACGCACAACCCGGTGCGACTGGGACTTATCCCATCAAGCCTATTCGCCTGATCGTGCCGCTGACGGCCGGCGGCCCGACCGATATTCTTGCGCGCTTGATCGCGCAGCCGCTGGGCGAAAGTCTGAAGCAGCAGGTCGTCGTCGATAACCGGCCCGGCGCAGGCGGCAATATCGGCGCGGCGATGGCGGCGCACTCGGTCCCGGATGGCTATACGCTGTTTATGGGAACTTCGGGCCCGCTCTCGATCAATAACAGCATCTTCAGCAACACTGGCTACGATCCGATCAAGGATTTTGCGCCGATTGCGCTGGTCGCATCGGCGCCGTTCGTGATCGTCGCGAATCCGTCGGTTCCGGCGGCGAACATCAAAGAACTGATACAGCTTGCACGCGCCAAGCCGGGATCGCTCACGTACGGATCGGTTCCCGGCAATGCATCGCATCTCGCGACTGAACTGTTTCGCAGCATGACGGGAATCAATCTTGTCTTCATCCCATACAAGGGCGCAGCGCAGGCGACGACCGATCTGCTCGCAGGCCAGATACAGTTGAGCTGGGCTTCGACTCCCGGTTCCGTGCCGCAGGTCAAAGCGGGAAAATTGAAGGCGCTTGGGGTGACGAGCATGAAACGAATCACCCAACTGCCTGATGTTCCGACTGTCGCCGAATCAGGCGTGCCGGGCTACGAGGCGAGCGTATGGTATGGCGTTGTCGCTCCGGCGAAGACGCCGCCCGAAATAATCTCCAAGCTCCATGGCGAGATTGCGCGCATCGTCGAGCAGCGTTCCAATCGCGAGCGCATCGTCAGCAATGATTTTGAACCTACGCTGCTCAAGCCGGCTGAATTCGCGGCTTTTATCAGGCGCGAGTCGGATAAATGGGCGAAGGTCGTGAAATCGTCCGGCGCCAAGGTTGATTAGCGGAGTCTCGCGCGCGCAGCGTACCACCTCACGGATTTACTCGACGTGCATGTGCGCGGCCTTGGCGACCTTGGCCCACTTGGCGAGCTCGCCGGGCAACCACTGCGAGAATTCCTGTGCGGTATTGCCGACCGGTTCGGCGCCATCCTTGGCGAGCTGTATCACGACTTCCGGCAGATGCACGATACGCGCGATCTCGCGATTTAGTCTGCCGATGATGGCATTGGAAATCCCGGCCGGCGCGAATAAACCCTGCCATGCGCCGGACTCGAATCCGGGCAAACCGGATTCTGCAACCGTCGGCAGCTCCGGCATCGCCGCGGAACGCTTCGCGCCGGTTACGGCGATGCCGCGCAGCTTGCCCGATTTCGCGTGCGCGATCGCCGAGGGCATGCTCGCAAAACTCATCTGGATCTGACCCGCGATTAGATCGATCATGACCATGGCCGCGCCTTTGTAGGGCACGTGCACCATATCGATTCCGGCCATCATGTTAAAAAGTGCGCCGGCAAAATGCGGCGCGGTGCCGTTTCCTGGCGATCCGAAGTTGAGCTGGCCCGGTTTCGCGCGCGCGAGCTCGATCAGTTCCTTCACCGTGCGTACCGGCAGCGCGGGGTTAATCACGAGCAGGCCCGGCGCCGTCGCCGCCATCGTGATCGCCGCGAGGTCTTTCAGAGGGTCGTACGGGAGCTTGCGGTTGAGACTCGGCGCGACCACGAACGAGCTTCCGACGAGTAACAAGGTATAGCCGTCGCGCGGCGCTTTGGCCGCGATTTCCGCAGCGATAATGCCGGCCGCGCCGGGACGATTGTCGACGACAAACTGTTGTCCGAAACTTTCGCCGAGCTTCTGCGCGAGCAGCCGGCCCACGATGTCGGCGCTGCCGCCCGCAGCAAGCGCGATGATGAAGCGAACCGGCCGCTCGGGATAATTCTGCGCAAACACATTCGCGGAGCTCCCTGCCACGATCACGATCGCCGCGGCGAACCGCGTTTTCAGCATAGCGTGCATTGCAGTATCATTTCATTCCAGATCGATTTTCTCGATGAGCGTTTCACCATCGGATGCGCCGTTGTTCACGACCGTGCTGACCGGATAATGCTCGAGCTCCTGAGTTGCGGCCGTCGACTGGCAGAGCTCCGCCGCCTTTGCGCCGTCGTTGAGCGCGGGGTCGAGCCATGCCGCCTGCAATTCAACCGGCAGCACGACGGGCATGCGCGAATGTACTTGCGCGAGTTTTCCGGCTGACGACGCGGTGAGAATCGCGCAGCTCAGCAGCGGCTCGCCGCCATCCGCGGATCGCGACACCGACATCAAGCCGGCGAACGCAAGCGGCGCCGCGTCGCGGCGGTGGATGAAGTACGGCTGTTTATACGGTTTGGCCGATCCTGGGCGCACGCGCGGCTGCCATTCGTACCAGCCCTCGGCGGGTATCAGGCAGCGCGTGCGGCGCATCGCATCGCGCCACATGGGTTTGGCGGCGGCTTCTTCGATGCGCGCGTTGAAGCACGATTGCGGCGGCTTTGCGTCTTCCCACCAATGCGGCACGAGCCCCCAGCGCGCAGTCACAAGTTCCAGCTCGCCCGATTCCGGGTCGACGCGCAGTGTTGGAACGATCGAAGTCGGTTGCACGTTGAAGCGCCGGACGAAAGGATTGCTGTTTTGGCGCCCGAGGTGCCACACGCGCTCGATCGCGGCTTGATCCGGGCTGACATAACGACCGCACATGGGATTCAGTAAGTGGGTTAAACGGTTTTCCGCAGAGCTTCGGTTATGGCCGCACCGTCGTCAAGCAGCATATTGCTCAGCCACGTGCGTGAATCGGAGGCGTTAGCGCGGGAGAGAGTGAATTAAACAGCTCTTACTTCTTTTGCGCAATAACCGTCGAGAACTCCTTCCTGGTGTTTCCCGGAGCATCGAAACTATCATGGATAGAGTGCAACACATTCCATCCCTTGAATTGATGCTCAAGCTCGTTCTGTCCCATCAAACAGTAATTGCCGGGCTCGAACATTCCAAGATAGGTCGTACCCTCGGTCAGCACGTTGATAATCGCGAGCCCTTGCTCGGCCACGTGTTCCTGGATGTCGGCAAGCAAGTCGAGGGCCTTTTCGCGCTTGAAAAACATGAGCAGTCCGATTGCAATAATCGTGTCGAAGCGCTTGTTGATTTTGTACTTCCCGATATCGGCCATTACAGCATTGATTGCGAGATGCTCCGCCGAGGCGCATTCCTGAATCCGCTTTATCGCAGTGCTGCTCGCATCGACAGCCAGGATATTCGCGCCGCGCCGCGCAGCTTCAATGCTCAGATTGCCCATGCCGCATCCCAGATCGAGCACGTTCGCGTGTACGTATGGAAGCGCGGCCTTCTCGAAAGGATTAAGCGCAAAGTCGCTGTTCGCGACCTGCTTTTGAAATTGGGTGTCGAAAAAAGTGATGCTCTGGTTGGTGATCATGCGGAAAGGCTCGATTCGGTCACTTTATTCATGCTTCAGCGGGCAGGCGCGTCAATCGAATTTGATGTTAGCCTGGCGCGCGACCTCTTTCCAGCGCGCGATGTCGCGCTTGATCATCGCGCCAAACTCGGCAGAACTGAGCGTGGCAGGCTCGGCGCCGATGCTCGACAGCCGTTCTTTCACGTCGGGACTGGCGGCAAACTCGACCAGGGCGGCGTGCAGTTTTTCGAGCACCGGCTTCGGCGTGCCGGCAGGCGCAAGTACGCCGTACCACGTCACGACGTCGAAACCCTCAAGTCCTTGCTCCGCGATCGTGGGAATGTCCGGCGCTGCGTTCGACCGCTTCGCCATGGTGACCTCCGCTGATTTTTAGTTCAGTCGATGAAAGCCATTCAATCAACGCGCGCACCCGACTCCTTGATCACCTTGGCCCACTTCGTGACTTCTTCTCTGATGTAGGCCGTGAACTGTTGAGGCGTATTGTTGATCGTGTCGAATCCGAGCGTGGCGAGCCGCTCTTTCGTATCGGGGAACCGTAGGATCGCGGCGATGCTCGAATTGAGCTTATCCACGATGGCTTGCGGCGTGCCGGCCGGCGCGAAGAACGCGATCCACGTGTAGTCCTCGTAGCCGGGGAATCCGGACTCGGCGACCGTCGCGACTTCGGGCAGTGACGGCATGCGCTGCGGGCTCGTAACAGCGATGCCGCGGATCTTGCCGGATTTGATCAGCGGCACGGTCGGCGGCATGGCGGTCAGGCCGATCGGAACCTGGCCCGCGGCCACGGCGAGTATGGCAGGCGCTGCACTGCTGTAAGGAATATGCGTGATGTCGAGCCCGGCGAGGATCTTGAGCAGCCGCTCTCCGGTGAGATGCGGCGTGCTGCCCGCGCCGGCCGAGCCGTAGGAGAGCTTGCGCGTTTTTCCGAGCGCGATCAGCTCCTGTAGGTTTTTTGCGTTCACCGCCGGGTGCACAAATATCATGTTCGGGCTCACGCCGGCGTTGATGATCGGTGCGAAATCTTTGAACGGATCATAACCGGGGTTCTTGTACAGACTGGCCGCCGCCGCGTACTGGCTGCTGTTGCAGAGCAGCGTATATCCGTCGGGAACGCCCTGCGCCGCGATCCGCGTTGCGATAGTCCCGCCGGCACCGCCGCGGTTATCGATAATGAATGACTGTCCGAGTTGATCGGAAAGTTTCTGGCCGACCACGCGCGCCATGATGTCGATCGGCCCCCCGGCTGCACCGCCCGCGAGCACGCGGATGGGCTTAACGGGGTACGTATCGCGCGCACTCGCGGCAGCGAGGCAGACCGCGCTCAGACACGACATGAGCGCGGGCGCGATCAGGATCCAGCGTGGATACATGGCCCCTC
>DASYSI010000528.1:0-14872 GCA_036003485.1 Burkholderiales bacterium
TGCACGTGCCGTACAAAGGCGGCGGACCGTCGGTCGCATCGGTCATCGCCGGTGAATCGCAGTGGACATTGACTCCGGCGGCTGCGGTGATGTCGTTCGTTCATAGCGGGCGTCTGCGCGCGCTCGGACACAGTTTGCCGAAGCGCTCGCCGCTGCTGGGCGATATCCCGCCGATCGCCGAAACGGTACCGGGTTTCGATTACAGCGGATGGCAGGGCTTCATGGTGCCGAAAGGAACACCGAAGCCCATCATCGAGAAGCTGCGCGCAGCCATCATCGAGACCGCCAATTCCCCCGACGTAAAAAGCCTGCTTGCCGCCCAAGGGACCGAAGTCGTCACTGGAACGTCGCAGCAATTCCGCGCAGTCGTGCGCGATTCTATGGCCAAAAACGCGTTGGTCGTGAAAGCGGTCGGCCTCAAGCTCGAGTAGCGCGGCATCGACCGACTGTTTTTTGCGCGATCTCGTGTCTGACCTTTTCCCATTGTCTCCAGGATCGCTTGACACCACCACGGAGCGGCGCAAAATCCGGAAGCGCGACGCTAACTCGAGTCATCAACTTTAGGAGGAGATCACAATGAAACGCTTTTCTGTCATGACCGCAGGGTTACTTGTCATCGCCTTGACTGTGTTCGGTTGCGCAACCACGTCGTCCGACTCGGGATGGATCACACTACTCGACGGCCCCAAAGGCCTGGAAAATTTTGACCGCGTCGGAGCTTCCAACTGGGCGGTGGTCGATGGCGTCGTCCAAGCCGATCGTAAAGCCGACAAGGAAAACGGCTACTTAGTCAGCAAGAACGCCTACAGGGACTTTCAGATCCGGGCCGAGTTCTGGGCCAGCGACGACGCTAATAGCGGCATCTTCATGCGCTGCGCCAATCCCAAAGTCATTACCGACAAGAGCTGTTACGAGGCGAATATCTTTGACCAGCGTCCCGACCCCACCTTCGGCACGGGTGGCATCGTCCATCATGGGAAAGTAATGACCGTGATCAAAGCAGGCGGCAAGTGGAATACCTACGAGATCACGGCCAGAGGCCCGAACATCGTCGTAGTCTTGAACGGCATCAAGACTACTGAAATCAATCACAGCGAGTTTGCCAGCGGGCCAATCGCGCTTCAGCACGGCGCGGGCGTCATCAAGTTCCGCAAGGTGCAAATCAAACCGCTGTAGTCCCGCAACACCCGGCGCTCTATTTCTCCGGCCGCCCGCAAACGCGCGCCGTAGAGGACAACATCGCCTTCTCGATCTTGAAGCGCGCAATGTCGACCGTTGCAGCAACCGCGGCACAGTGTATGCCGTGCTCGCGGACTATAAGCAGTGAACGAGGAGAAAAAATGATTCTGTGGAAATACTATCTGACAGCGCTCGCCGCATTGATGGCGCTGCCGCCGGCTGCCAAAGCCGCAGATCCGGCGCGCGATTTTCCCAACCGTCCGGTACGCATTATCACCGGCTCACCCGGCAGCACTTCCGACATCGTTCCGCGTTTTGTCGCGCAGCGACTTGCCGAGCGCTGGGGCCAGCAGATCGTGATCGATAACCGTCCCGGGGCGGGCGGCATCATCGGTACTGAAATCGGCGCGCATGCCGCTCCCGACGGCTACACGCTGACAGTCGGCCACATCGGCACGCACGCGAGCGCGCAGTTCCTGTTCAAGAACCTGCGTTACGATCCGGTCAAGGACTTTGCGCCGATCTCATTGCTTTCGGTCTCGGGAATCGCGCTGGTAGTCAATGCGTCGGTGCCGGCGAACAATCTCAAAGATTTCGTCGCGTATGCAAAAGCAAAAACGGGCGGTGTCAATTACGCGTCGGCCGGCGGCGGCACGAGCAGCCAGTTGAGCGGAGAGCTGTTCAACCAGATGACCGGCGCCAAGCTGGTGCACATCCCTTATAAAGGCGCGGGATTCGCGCTCGCAGCGCTCGTCGCCGGTGAGACGCAGGCTGCTTTTCTGTCGACCACGACGGCGAACACACAGGTCAAAGCGGGCCGGCTCAAAGCGCTCGCGGTGTTGAGCGCCAAACGCTTCCCGGCGGCGCCGGATATTCCGAGCGCGGCGGAAGCGGGTGTGCCCGGCATCGAGTCGAACGTCTGGTTCGGACTTTTCGCGCCGGCCGGGACGCCCAAAAGCATCATCACCAAAGTGAACCGCGACGTGGTCGCGGTGCTCAAGCTTCCAGAGGCGAGAGACGCGCTGCTCGCGCAGGGCGCCGAAGCCTCTCCCACGACACCCGAGGAGTTCGCCCTTTTTCTGAGGAAGGAAATCGATAAATGGGGCAAGGTGATCAAGGAAGCCGGCATCAAATCAGAATGACAACAGGTTAAAAGTGAATAGTTGCATTGGGATGCGCAAAACTATCGTTCACTGCGCTTTAGGCCGATCGCGAATGGACTTCCAGCGTTCCATACATTCAATTAAACTGAACCGCATGAAAAGGAACCTCCCCACCGCACGACTTGTTCCGGCGTTAGCAAGCGCGGTTGCGATTGCGCTGATGACGCTCGCGACCGTGGCAGCGGCGCAGATTTATGAATGTACCGATGCCAAAGGCGCGAAGGAATACGCGCAGTCCTGTCCGCCGGGCACCGTTAAACAGCGGCAAGTCGTGGAAGGCGGGTCCGCCGGCGCCCCTGCCGCGGGCGGTGCCGCGGGACCTAAGACAATTGATCAACAAGAGATCGAGTTCCGCAAACGCTTACTCGAGCGCCAGGAAGCCGAGGCCAAGGAGGCCCAGGAAAGAGCCAAGGCCGAGGAAGCCGAGCGTAACTGCACCGCTGTGCGCTCGACTCTCAAGGCGCTTCAGGAGGGACAGCGCATGAGTCGTATGGATCCGGACAGCGGCGAGATCATTCGTTTCGGCGACGAAGAGCGCGCCGCCGAAACCGAACGCCAGCTCAAACAGTTCGAAGTGTGGTGCAAGAAATAACCCCTGTGCGAAACGGCGTGGCGGCTTTGCGTTGATTGCTTAAAGCCGAAGCAGCCCTCACTCAAATCCTCAAACGCTCCATTCGTTGCTGACTACTTTGTCACGTAGTACATGAGCGGAAGCCGGTGCAGGCATTCGGCGCCGTCGTTCGTAATCCGGAACAGATTACCGAGCTGCACTCCCGCGCGCTCGTCGCGAGTGACCACATTGGGCTGGATCACGACGCACATGTTTTCCGTGAAAGTGAATTTGGGACCGAGCCCGCCGCGGCGGCCCGCCGATTCGCGCGTGCCAATGCTGGGCGGCAGGAGCCCGATGCCGAAACCGTGCAGAAAGCCATCGTTGATGGTATAGCCGCGCTCCGCGATGACATCCGCCGCATCGAGCACGTCGTCGCTGGTTGAACCGGCGCGCAGCGACTTCACGCAGCGCTGGTAGGCTTCGAGCGCAGTGTCCCATAGTCGCTGATAAAGCTTACTGGGTTCGGTCTGCACGAATATCGGGCGGTGCATCTGCCCTGAATAACCCCAGAAGCTCACGCTGATTTCGGTGTTGATGACGTCACCGCGCTCGATCACGCGGCCGGATAGGTTCTGGCGCGGCACGCAAGCACCGGCGCCATCCTGCGGTCCGGACGAGAGATAACATAGATGCGGCAGTCCGCCCGCGTGGAGCGCGGTCGCCTCGACGATCGCTCCCAGCTCGTATTCACGCATGCCGGGCCTGACCTGCGCGGCGAGCGCCGCGAGCGCGGCATCGGTCATCGCGGCGCCCTTTCTGAGCCATTCGATTTCCTCGCCGCTTTTGACAAGACGCAGGCGGCGGTAGGCGCGCGTCACGTCGTTCAACTGCCAACCGGCGAGATCGCGCTGCCACGCGAGATAGCTTTGCGCCGGCACGTCGCCGACATAACCGAGCGTGGATTTGGCAAGTCCTGCGTCAAGCAGGTGTTGCGCCACCGCCGCCGCCGAGCTCGTGCCGCCCCACGCGGTGCGAATCGAAGAAGCCTCGCGCGCATTCGGCACGTGGTTGAACGATTGCACATAGAGCGCCGGCTCGCCCTGCGCCGTCATCACCACGTAGTTATTGCGGTTGCCGAGGAAGCCGGACAGATAATGGATGTCGGCGTGATTGTGGCGCGAGACGCCCGAATCGCCGTAGACCACCAGCGCATCGATGCCTTCGCCCGCCATCATTTTCCTGACCGCCGCATGGCGCCGCGCAAATTCCGCCGCGGAGAAGCGTGGATACAGCTCGGCGCTCATGACACAGTCCTCATTTCGATAAAGCGCCGCAGTCTCGGTCGAGCTTGATGCGCCGGCGGTATGTTATGCGAACCTGCCATGGATCGTTCTTCCATCAGTGCGAATGGATGGCTAAAAATAGTAGCACACTCGAAGGCGGCCGAACCTTGCTCGCTAGCGCTTCTCCGATCCATTTTCTGTATTTACGCGAAGTCGAATTCTTTACAGGCAAGTCATCCATACGTACACTTGTCTTGTACATCTTTATGGGGCTCTGCAATGTCTGAAGTCAATGTCACCGAGTTGCGTCAGAACCTGCCCGACTATCTCGCCGAAGTCAGGAAGGGCAAGGAACTGAAGATCACCGTACGCGGCAAGGTCATCGCGCGCATCGTGCCCGAGAAGGGTGTGAAGAATGCCGCCCGGCAGCGCCTCGTGGTACTGCGCACAAAATGCAAAGTAGGCGACGTCATCAGTCCGACCGGCGAGCGTTGGACGGCAGAGCGTGGTCGTTCTTGATACCAACGCGCTGATCTTCGACGCGTTGCAACCGAGGCGGCTTACGCCGCGCGCGCTGCGCGCGATCGAAACCGCAAGCGAAAACGGCGAAATCGCATGCAGCGATATCAGCCTGTGGGAAATAACGATGCTGGTTGCGAAAAAGCGCCTCGATCCGGGTGCCGAGCTTACCCAGTTTTTGCATGACATGATTCAGGCGCGCGCGGTACGCGTGATGCCGATCACGCCAGAAATCGCAGCGCTGTCCCAGTCCCGGCAGCTTTCGCATGGTGATCCGGCGGACCGGATTATTTCGGCGACCGCGCTGTATCATCATGCCAAGCTGATCAGCGCGGACTTAAAGCTCAGGAATCTCAAAGTGCTCGAGGTTGTATGGTGACTTGCGTTGTCAAGAATTCAATGATGTTTAAATTCGCAATTGGATTTTCGGCATGACTCTCTTCACCTCCTGCGTCAACCCGCCTGCGATCCCGCCCGCTGCGCTTGCCGATCTCGCACCTACTGGCAAGTTACGCGTCGGAATCATGTATACCAATCCGGTTCTCGCGGCACGCCATCCGGCCAGCGGAGATCTGCGCGGCATCGCAGTCGATCTGGCGCGCGAGCTTGGCCGGCGGGTGAATGTACCTGTCGAGCTCGTCGGCTATGAGACGACGGCAAAGATGCTTGACGGGATGCAAGCCGGCGCCTGGGATGTCGCGTTCTCAGCGGCCGATCCGGCGCATGCCGAAATCAGCTTTACGGCTCCCTATATCGAAACTGATGGCACTTTCCTCGTTCCGGCCGGATCTGCGCTGCGCACCATCGCCGACGTCGACCGTACCGGCGTGCGCGTCGCCGTATCGGCCAAGAGCTCGCTGGACTTGAATTTGAGCCGCGGTTTGCAACACGCCCGGCTGATACGCATACCAGGCGCCCACGCGGCAGCCGAACTGCTCATCAGCGGTAATGCCGACGTCCTGGCCGGCGTGAGGCAGCAGCTTGTGGCGGTCGCCGCGAAGCTTCCTGGTTCGCGTGTGCTCGATGGGCGGTTCATGGTGATACAGCAGGCGCTCGCTACGCCCAAAGGCCGCGATGCTGGCGCGAGGTATCTGCGCGAATTTATCGAGGACATCAAAGCCTCGGGGCTGGTCGCGCAGACGATAGAAAAAAACGGCATACGCGGCGCGTCGGTCGCGCCGGTCAATTAGCTTTGCGAACGCAATCAACGTTCAAGAGGGTGAAATTTGCCGCTCTATTCACTTGATCTTAACTTTGGCTGGCGGCGTCTTATCGGGATGATCGGCGCTCATCACCGCGCGAAATACAAGAACCGGAATCGACGCGCGATGCAATACGCGGCCGGCCTCGCTGCCCACGATCAGGGATACGAGGCCCTTGCGATAGCGCGAGGTCATCACGATCAGATCACAGCCGCGCTCGTTGGCGGTGTTGATGATGGCATCGAATGGCTTGGAATTGGTCGCGATGACGGTCTCGCACGGCACGCCCGCCTCCGCGGCCGTTTTTTTGACAAACGCAATAAAGTTTTCGGCCTGGGCGCGCGCCTCCTCATTCATTCTGTCCTGAACACCCGGATCAAACGAACCGTCGTCCCCGATCGTGAGGTGAAAATCCGGCACGACATGAATGCCGGTGACCTTCGCGCCGCAAAGTTTAGCGAGCTCGATTCCGCGCTCGATCGCCCTTTCGGAATGTGCGGATCCATCCGTTGGCATCAGGATATGTTTGAACATAAATTCTCCTCCAGATAGCACTCACATGAGACTCGATTAGCGGTGTATTGCCGTTTGTGTCGTTCGAGCCGCCAAGCGAGTCCCGGTTCCCACCGTCAGCGAATCGCCCGGGAACGCGGCGGCCTCCTTGAGCGCCGAGCTAGCCGGACCGGACATGACTGGACGGGACGACAGCGTAAGCCGCTTTTCGATCGTGCGCAATCCCGGCGCTTGACTCGAGCATCCCCGTGACGAATTGAAGAGCGCCGGCACCGTCGGCGGCCTTGCGAAAACAGTGCAAAACAGGCACAAAGCCGCTGCGGGAGATTTGCCCACCGCAACCTGTGCTCTTAGAATCGTCGCTGTCACCAATCCGGGAGGAGACCATGAAATATCGGTTGCTGCATGCGTTCGCGCTTGCAGCAGGGGCCGGCTTTACGTGCACGGCGGCAGCGCAGTCCGCTGCACAGACCTATCCATCCAAACCGATTCGCATCATCGCTCCGGGCTCGGGGGGCTCAGGCGATTTCGCGGCGCGTCTGATCGCGCAGGGAATGTCAGCCAGTCTTGGGCAGCAGGTGATCGTCGAAAATCGGAGCGGAATTATCCCTGCCGAAATCGTGGCCAAAGCGCCGCCTGATGGCTATACTTTGCTGCTCCACGGCAGCACCATCTGGCTCACGCCGCTGTTGCAGGACAACGTGTCCTATGATCCGGCGCGGGATTTTTCACCCATCGCATTGACGAACCGGTCACCGAACATTCTTGTCGTGCATCCCGCAGTACCGGCGCGTTCCGTAATGGAGCTGATCGCGTTGGCCAAAGCACGCCCGGGAGAGCTGAACTATTCCTCGGGTTCGATCGGCGGATCATCTTTCCTTGCGCCGGAATTGTTCAAAGCCATGACGGGCGCCAAAATCGTGCGTATCGCGTACAAAGGCGATACGCAGGAGATCACCGATCTGATCAGTGGCAACGTGCAGCTCACGTTCGGCGCTGTCGCTGCACTGACGCCGCATATCAAGTCGGGCAGGCTGAGGGCGCTGGCGGTTACGAGCGCCGAGCGCTCCGCGTTGTTTCCCGGCTTACCGACAATTGCAGCCTCCGGCCTGCCCGGCTATGAAGCAGTATCAATATTGGGCGTATGGGCACCGGCGGGAACTCCGGTGATGCTCATCGATCGGCTGAACCACGAGATCGTGGAAGTCTTCAAGAAATCGGACGTGAAAGAAAGGTTCCTGATCGCCGGAGTGGAAACCGTTGGCAGCTCGCCGCAGCAGTTTGCGGCCAAAATAAAATCTGAAACGATCAAGTGGGGCAAAGTATTCAAAGATGCCGGCATCAGGGTCGAATGAAAAACGATCCAACATCAAAACTACAAAGGAGCAACCCGATATGGCCAACCGCAAGAAGCTGAAATCCGACATCGTATTGGTCGAGACCGACAAGATCACCATGCACGGTCTTGACCTCTGTCGCGACATTCTCGGCAAAGTGAATCTCGGCGATATGGCGTTCCTGCAGCTCAAGGGTCGCCTGCCGACGCCGCAGGAATCCGTCGTTTTCAATGCCATCGCAGTGACGCTCGTCGAACACGGCATGACGCCCAGCGCCATTGCCGCGCGCATGACTTATGCCGGATCGCCGGAAGCGATGCAAGCCGCAATTGCAGCAGGGCTGCTGGGGATGGGCAGCGCGATGGTGGGCGCGATGGAAAACGCCGCCCGCATGCTGCAGGAAGCCATCCCCGATCGCAAAGCGCGAATCGACATCGATGCCCTTGCGCGCGAAGTGGTGAAGCAATATCAGGCGAAGGGCGAAACGATACGCGGAATCGGCCACCATTTTCACAAGCCGCTCGATCCGCGCGCGCCGCGGTTATTCGAAATTGCGCGCACGAACGGACTCGGCGGGCCGTATATCGAGCTGATGGAGGCGATCTCAAGCTGCGCCGAGGCAACGTCTCCCGAGCCGCTGCCGGTCAATGCCCCGGGGGCGATCGGCGCGATCGCGAGCGAGCTCGATCTGCCGTGGCAGATCGTGCGCGGCATCGGCGTCATGGCGCGCGCCATCGGGCTGATCGCCCACATACGCGAAGAAATACGCGATCCGATGACACGCGAAATCCAGTTCAGGGTGGAAGAAGAGGCGACCGCGCATCTGCGCATGCCGCGATAAGTCCCCTTTCCCCGCAAACTTATTTCTATGCGATGTCGCGGATGGAACTGGGCACGACGATGGCTGGCTTTTGCGATGGTGGTGGTGGCTTCGCTTTGGGCCGCGCCGATTGTTGCCCAAAGCTATCCATCGAAACCAATCCGGTTGATCGTGCCTTTTCCGCCGGGCGGCGGAACCGACCTTATCGCGCGCAACATCGCCCACAAGTTGGGCGAAAATCTCGGGCAGCAGATCATCGTCGATAATCGCGCTGGAGCGGCAGGCAATCTGGGAACCGAGCTGGCGGCAAAGTCCGCGCCGGACGGCTACACGCTGCTATTGCTCTCGGGGACGCAGGCCGTAAACGCGACGCTGTTCAAAAAGCTGCCTTACGATCTGGTTCGCGATTTCGCTGCGATTTCACAAGTGGCTGCGGCGCCGCTGCTTCTCGTCACGCACCCGTCGCTGCCGGTGAAATCGGTCAACCAGCTGGTCGTCCTTGCGCGATCCAGGCCGGGACAGCTTAACTACGCAAGCGGTGGCAACGGCACGGGTCCTCACATCGCGATGGAGCTCTTCGCGGCATCGACAGGCGTGAAAATGGTACATGTTCCGTACAAGGGAAACGGTCCCGCGGTGATCGACGTCGTTGGCGGCCAATGCCAATTGATGTTTGCGAATTTGACCGGCGTCCTCACAGCAGTCCAGGCGGGACGGCTGCGCGCGCTTGCCGTCAGCAGTCTTAAGCGCTCGCCGCTTCTGCCCGCTGTCCCGACGGTGGCCGAAGCGGGCATTGCGGGATACGAAGTCGTCCAATGGTTCGGCCTGGTCGCACCCGCCGGTACGATGCCGGAAATCATCGCGCGGCTCCATGCCGAGATCGCGAAAGTGCTCGACATGCGGGAATTTCGCGACGTGCTGGCGAGGGATGGAGCTGAACCGGTAAAACGCTCGCCCGAAGAGTTCGCCGCGTTTATCAAATCCGAAATTGCGAAGTGGGCCGATTTGATTCGCAAGTCAGGCACGCAGCTTGAATGACACTTAAGCATCAGCCTCTTGGACCCGCGTTGCACGGGTCTGGATCAGGCACCGTGCTAACATTTCCACCCGATGTTATTTTTCACGATGGGAGATTGGAATGCCAAAGCAGCGCAGGACGAATCAGAATAACGCCAAAGAAAAGATGTTGAACGAAATACTCAAGGTGCGAGGCTTTCGGTTCGGTCTGCATAAAATTCTTGCGGAAGCAGACTGGGAATTCATGCAGAAGTTTGAGGAGTGGGTCAGATACATTTATCTGAGCGACAGAGTTCTCGATCGCCGGGTCAAGGAATTGGTTATCGTCGGTATCTTGTGCGCGCTGAGAAGTCCGCCTCCGCATATCAAAACGCACATGAACAAAGCGGTGGAAGCGGGCGCTACCAAGGAGGAAGTGATCGTCGTGTCGGAACTGGCCGGACATTGGGGAGGAACGGTGGCGCAGGCAAACGCGCTCGAGGCGTGGCGCCTGCAATTCGCTCCGGAACTGCCGTCGAATTTCGAGCCGTTAGGGAAAACGAGCAAGCGCCGCCGGGCGGTCTCGTCCCGCGCCGCAGCGCGCTAGTGTCACTAACCCGTCGTCGCGATCGAAAAAAATGATGCCAAACCCGCGCTTGGTCGTATGCATGTTCCCGGTGTGCATGATGCTGTTCGGCGCGGGCGCCGTTTGCGGTCAGCAGTATCCGGTAAAGCCGATTCGTTTCATCGTCGGCTCCGCGGCGGGCGGCGGCACTGACTTTGTCGCGCGTCTGATGGCACACAGGCTCACGGAAGTTCTCGGGCAACAGATCATCGTCGAGAACCGCCCCGGCGCGGGCAGCTCGCTCGCCTACGAATTTGGCGTGAAAGCGGCGCCCGACGGTTACACCCTGACGATGATCACGCCGAGCTATGCCATCATTCCCAGCCTCTACCCGATGAAATACGATCCGCTCAACGATTTCACGTCCGTGATACAGGTCGCGCGCGGCCCGTTTGTCCTCGTCGTGCACCCATCGCTTCCGGCCAAAACCACGCGCGAGCTGATCGCGCTGGCGAAAGCCAGACCCGGACAAATCATCTATGGCAGCAGCGGACAGGGCGCCATCGTGCACCTGACTACCGAGCTATTTCTGTACATGGCGGGCGTACGGATGACGCACGTGCCCTACAAGGGCGGGGGGCCCGCGCTGACCGACCTGATCGCGGGCCAGATTTCACTCGTGTTCGCCACCAGCCAGACGGGCCTGCCGCAGGTAAAAGCGGGGCGGCTGCGCGCGCTCGCGGTTACAACTCCGGAGCGCATCCCCGCCGAGCCCAATCTGCCGACCGTCGCCGAGTCAGGCGTGCCCGGATACGAAGTCACGAATTGGCACGGACTCATCGGTCCGAAAGGGTTGCCGCGCGCGGTGGTGAATCGCATGCACGACGAGGTTGCGAACCTGATCAAGCTGAAGGACATGGAAGATCGGCTGCAGGCCGATGGGATGTCGCCCGCCGGCGGTACTTCTGAACAATTCTACGAGCAGATTCGCAAAGAGCTCGATCAGTGGCGGCAGGTTGTCACACGAGCGCGGATCAAAATCAACTGAATCCAGCGCCTGGCGTCGGTGCGCTTTATTGAAATTTCTGAGCTTTACCCTTGGGCGGTGTCGATTTGTTTTTCAGATACTGACTGACTTTATCTGCCGACGCCCCGACCGCCGCGACGGCCTGCCGCAGCTGTTGCTCGGTACAGCCAAATTGTCTGCGCCGGTACTGGACCTCCGAGGGCTCGTCGATATTTATCCGGCTGTGGTCTGCCGGCGCGCGGTTCTTCAGATTGTCTGCCATGTCGCTTGCCTTTCAAGATGGGAGCTCGTGCTCGAAGAAGAAGCGTAACATTTCTCTGGATGCGTCGGGACCTGCGGGATCGGTATGCGAGCCGCGGGGATCACCGCCGAACCACGCATGGCCCGCGCCATGTACGAGCCAGTGTTCGACGATCACTTTTCCCCGTTCGTTGCGGAATAGCGTGCGCGTGTAGGGGTGGTCGCCCGGGACCCGGCCATGGTCGCTCAGGGTCTGCGAGCGGCGTGCAAACGCATCCTTGCCCGCTGTCGCGTCGCTCGACGTCAGGTGATCGGTAATGAGCTGGCCATTACTCGGATGGACCAGCTCGTCACGATCGCCGTGGAGCACGATGGTCGGGATAATCTGCGCAGTAGGCGACGTCTTGTCCCCCTGCTGAGGTGCAATGCCTTTCATGGCCGCAAAAGCAGACGGAGCATTGTGAGCCGCAGCGTACGGAAGTCCCGAATGCACGCCGACTGCCGCATAGAGATCGGGATGCGTCCTTCCCATCACTACTGCCATCGCGCCGCCCGCGGACAATCCCGCAACGTAAACGCGCTTGGCGTCGACGCCATAGGTCTTTATGAGTTCGCGCGTCAGTCCGGCGATGATAGCGGGCTCGCCGTTATCGCGCTGCTGGTCGGCCGACTTGAACCAGTTCCAGCACCGGGATCCATTGGCGGACAGCGATTGCTCGGGGTAAGCGACCAGACATTGTCGATCGGCAGCGAATTCGTTCATCCGCGTGCCCAACGCAAAATCATCAGGCGTTTGCGTGCACCCATGAAGCATGACGACCAGCGGCAACGGCGATGTGCCATATGCGCTCGGTATGAACAATTTGTAGCGGCGAGTGCCGGCGCTGTTGGTAAACGACGCTTTAATGAATTTGCCTGCCGCTTCGTCCTGAAGGGATGTTCGCACCGTGCGATGCGCTGGCGCGTACGCTTCTGAGTCCGCTGCCTGAGAAAGCTTATCGCGGATTGCGGCGGTCGCGGCGGCGAGGTCGCCGGTTCGAATCAAGCGCAACGCTTCGCGCATCGCAGTTGTCAGTCGTCCGTTCATCAGTGTGACCTTTGCATGGGTTTTGGAATGTCCCCCTATGTTGACACACATTTCCGGGTTTTGTTGCAGTGCAGCAAATGCTAGTTATATAGCTTTACAAACAAGGCCTAATGTAGCCTTGTCGCAACTCGACGCCTGAACGATAATCCCCCTGCGCCCGTTTTTCCTCGCGGCGCTTCCTATTTTACCTACGAACAAGAAAGATTCGAATCATGGACACCGCACTCAAAGGCAAGACCGTACTGATCACCGGCGCGAGCCGCAACATGGGCCGCCTGGCGGCACTTGCGTATGCAAAGGAAGGTGCGAATCTCGCGATCTGCACCAGCGCCAAGATGAAGGAACTCGAAGCGGTTGCGCAAGACGCGCGCGACCTGGGCGTTAAAGTGGTGGCCGAACGCTGCGACGTCGCCGACGGCGCTGCGGTCGCGGATTTCGTCAAGAAGGTGCGCGATCAACTAGGAACGGTCCACGTCGTTCTCAATAACGCCGTGTACCGTGGCGCGGAAGGCACTTTCCTCGACGAAACCGACGAAGCGTGGCAGCGCAATTTCGACGTCAACTTGACCGGGCCGCGCAATATTTGCCGTTCGGTGCTGCCGCTGATGATCAAGCAGCGCTGGGGCCGCGTCATCAATTTTTCCGGCATCGCGCCTTTTCTCGGCGCCAGCGTCACCAAGGGCATGGCGAAGCTCGGCATCATCGGCTTCACGCGCGGCCTTGCGCGCGAGTTTGCGCAGCATGAAATCACCGCGAACTGCATTGGGCCCGGAACCATCGATGTCGAGCGCGACGCATTCCAGAAAGAAAAACCGCTGCGCCCGGCGCAGCCGATTCGCCGCCTCGGCAAGCCGCAGGAAGTGGTGTCGCTGATGATCTACCTCGCGAGTGAGGACGCGGGCTTCATTACCGGTCAGACCTATCTCGTGAACGGCGGCATGTATTTCCACTAAGCCGCGCGGGGACATCGCGCTGAACACTCACGCCGATGGCGCGGCAATCGCCGTCACCGCGCGAATCGGAGAAAATCCAATGAGCAGTCGCATCGCGATCGGCGCGCTGACGGGCGCGCTCTTTGCCGCAGCGGGGCTGAGTTGCGCTCAATCCTATCCGACCAAGCCGATTCGTGTGATCGTGCCCACCGTTCCCGGCGGCGGGGGCGACACCGTCGCGCGTGTCATCGGCCAGAAGCTTGGCGACACCTGGGGCCAGCAGATCGTAGTCGATAACCGCACCGGGATCATCGGCGCCGAATTAGCGTCGCGTGCCGCAGCGGACGGTTATACGGTCATGATAACGACCTCATCGCTGCTATATCGCGAAGCCATCTACGACAAACCAAGCGTCGTCACGCTGCGCGATTTCATACCGGTAACCGAAGCGGTCAAGCAGGCGTTGGTGCTCGCGGTCAGCCCGGCGCTGCCCGCGAAATCGGTGCAGGAGCTCGTGATGCTCGCGAAAGCAAAACCGGGACAGCTCAACTTCGGCACCGGCGGCAATGGATCGGCGAGCCATCTCGCGGGCGAATTATTCAGAATCCTCACGGGTATCAAAGTGCTGCACGTACCGTATAAGGGCCTGCCGCAAGCGCTTCCCGATCTGTTGGGCGGTCGCCTGCAATACGTGTTCGGCACGCCGGAATCGATGCTGCCGCTCGTCAACGATGGCAAGCTGCGGCTGCTCGCGCTGACGAGCGCGCGGCGCTCGCAGTCGCTGCCCGACGTGCCGACGCTGGCCGAATCCGGCGTTCCAGGATACGAGTTTGCGGGTTGGATCGGCGTGATGCTGCCGATGGGAACCGCGCGCGACCTCGTGCACAAGCTGTATCAGGAAATCGCCAGAATCCTGCGCCTAGCTGACGTCAGGCAGAAGCTGGAGGTGAACGCTTCTGAAATCGTGGCCAATACTCCCGAGGAGTTCACCGCCTATCTTAGAACCGAGCTCGCGCGCTGGAAGAAAGTCGCGAAAGAGGCCAATATCCACGTGGAGTGAGGCGTCGAATGCAGCACGCGCGGCAGCCGGCACGCTTCGCGCTTATTTGTCGAAGTGATAGCTAAGCGCAATGCTCAGCGAATGCGGATTGGTCCACATCATGCAATAACCCTGGGCCTTGCGCGACGTATACACGCCACGCGCATGTCGCGCGCTCTTGCGCACCGCGTACAACACCTTGCCGCCGGCATGATAGTGAATATTGAATTTAACTGTCTTCGCAGCAGCGAAGTCGTAGTTAAGACGCTGGCCTGCCGCGAGCTCGAGGCATTCTTCATGGAATTCCTTCGCCGGCAGTTCGACCGACTGGCTCTGTGCGCCGGGCGGGGTCGCGCTCGCCTGCGCCAGCGCGAACGACGGCAGCAACAGTAGCGCTGCTGCCGCCCGAATCACTCG
>DASYSI010000529.1:0-6912 GCA_036003485.1 Burkholderiales bacterium
GCGCCGGCGCAAGTCGAAGAACACATTCAGGCATTCTGAAAATTTACTGGCCGCCATTAGCCCTGCCCGTCAACCCACATCGACAGAAAGCACAAAATGCTTCGTACCTTCCTAGCGACTTTCTCTTCCGAACTGGGCAAATTGTGTTCATACACTTTGGCCGGTCTCGTTCTGGTTCGCCGCGCTCTGATATTCATCACTCTGATCGTTTTCGCGCTGGGGCTTTTTGTGCTGGGCCGGTTTGTCCTAATTCCGGTGTTGTGGCTGATCCGGCAATTCATGTACAACCCCAGCCGCGGAAAATTATTGAATCGAGTTTAAGAGGAAAATCCACCATGAAACTTACCGATACCCAACATTTTCTGCTTGTCACGATTGGCGCGGCAAGCCTCGCTGCAAGCTTTGCGTTCGGCAACACCGAATCACAGCCCAGCGCCAGCCAAAAACCGGTTGCTGCGCCCACCGCGGAAAGAGTTGTCTACTTTCCGGCCCAATACACGCTGAATGCGCCGATTCAAGTCGGCGAACACATTCAGGCGTTCTAAATCGGATATGAGCATAGCCGTGTCTCCGCTCAGCAAGAGCTCGATGGTGGCGATGGGCCGCGAGTACTGGAGATCCTGCCTGCCGACCCGGTATCAGGCTCTGCTAAATGCGGGCGAACTCGAACCAGCCCTGACAACGGCGGCGGAAATGACCTTCAAGGCAATGCAGAGCCTGCGCAACGCGGGACTCAGCGAGTGGGAAGCGTGGGAGGCTACGCGGGAAGACTATCTGCTGCTGGAGAAAGAGATCGAATCCGGCGTGGGATGCGGCGATGCAAGCTCCAGAGTCTGCAGTTCCCTGCAGCCGCCAGGTCAATTTCGTCCTCGCCGCAATTCGCGAGCGCGCTGGACAATACTTGAGTCCCGCCAAACTCAGCCCGCGTAACATGGCATAAATGGGTAGCGATCGCATTATGAAGGTCCCTTTCCAGCCAACCGGCTTAGCACGCAATGTTTCGGCATTGTGCGAGAATTACGTGGTCCGAGGAGGGGATCATGAAAACAATCGCGCTTTGCGCCGTTTCCTTCGTCATGCTGATGTCGCTCGCAAAAGTTGCCGGCGCGCAATCCGAAAACTATCCCGCCAAACCGATTCGCTGGATCGTGCCTTTTCCACCCGGCGGCAGCGTCGACATTCTCGCGCGCCTGGTCAGCGCCAAGCTCGCTGACAATTTGGGTCAGCAGGTTGTAATCGACAACCGCAGCGGCGCGTCGGGGAATATCGGAACCGAGATCGTGGCGCGCGCCGCCCCTGATGGGTATACGCTGGTCAGCAACACCGTACCGTTGGTGGCGAATACATTTCTTGTCAGCCGGGTACCTTACGACGTGCTGAATGACTTTACGCCGGTCTCGCTGATGGCGTCGACAGCTAATGTGTTGACCGTGCACCCTTCGGTGCCCGCGCATTCAGTGCGCGAACTGCTGCAGCTCGCAAAATCCAGGCCGGGAGCGCTCAATTATGGTTCGGCCGGTGTCGGCACGAACCCACACATTGCCGGAGAGTTGTTCAATTACCTGGGTAAGGTGAATCTGGTGGCAGTGCAGTTCAAGGGCGGATTTCCGGCGCTCCTCGCTGTGATCAGCGGCGAAGTCGGGATTACTTTCACGAGCGTGCTGGAGTCCGCCCCTCACATCGTTACCAAGAGGCTGCGCCCACTAGGAGTTACAGCAATGAAGCGCTCTCCTGCGATTCCGGCCGTACCGACCATCGCCGAATCTGGATTGCCTGGATATGAATTCGTTGCATGGCACGCCTTGCTTGCGCCGAAAGGCACGCCCGGAGCGGTCGTGGCGCTGCTCAATGACAATCTGAAACGCATACTGCTCGCACCGGGTCAAGCGCGACAGTACGAAGATCGCGGACTCGATGTCATCGCCAGCTCTCCGGAGGAATGTGCCACGTACCTGAAAAACGAGATCAATAAGTGGGGCAAGGTAATCAAAGAAAGGGGAATGCGCGCCGATTGACGGCTTCGACGGACTTCGCAGGCGCCGTTGTTCGATAGATTGAGCGCAACGATTATCCATTATCTCCCGAGAGATCATTTCCGCGCCCCGGCGCCGAAAACCTTTTTCAGATCGTAAGCAGTCGTGACCTCGAGCTGGTCATAGCGGCAGGCGCGCGGCTTTTTGTCCGGCCGCCACCTCAGGAATACAGTCCCGTGACGGAAACGGTCGCCCTGCAGATGGTCGTACTTGACTTCGCAGACGCGCTCGATGCGCAACGGCTCCCACGAGAGATCCTTGCCCGCGCTCCAGCGGCTCTGCGCCCCCGGCATGCGCGTTGCCGAGTTGCCATCCGCCCCTGCCCATTCGCGCCATGGGTGATGCTCGAACGCGTTCTTGCGCAGTGGAGCGAGCTCAACCGCGAGCTGTCTGCGCATCGCCATCGTGAACGACGAAGTCACGCCAACGTGATGCAGTACACCGCGATCATCGTACAGGCCCAACAACAAGGACCCCACCGCATCCTTGTCGCTCTTGTGCCAGCGCAACCCCGCGACTACGCAGTCGGCGGTGCGCGCATGCTTGACTTTCAGCATTGCGCGCTTGCCGGGCTGATAACGCGCGTGCGCCGGCTTCGCAATCACGCCGTCAAGGCCGGCGCCCTCGAAGCGCGTGAGCCAGCGCGAAGCGACGGCGCGGCTGCGCGTCATCGGAGTCAGGTATAGCGGCGGACCGATATCCGCCATCAGCTGTTCCAGCTTTGCACGCCGTTCGTCTTGAGTCGCGTCCATGAGATTGCGGCCGTCACGCGCGAGGAGGTCGAACGCGACGAACGACGCCGGTGTCTCTTGTGCCAGCCTGGCGACGCGCGAAGCCGCGGGATGCAGCCGCAGCTGGAGCGCATCGAAATCGAGTCCGTCCGCTGTTGCAATCACGATCTCGCCGTCGATCACGCAGCCGCGTGGAAGTTTTTCAAGACACAGCTCGTGCAGGTCGGGGAAGTAGCGGTCGAATGGGCGCAGATCGCGGCTTTGAATAAACACATAGGAGTCCCCGCGAAAGATGATGGCGCGAAATCCGTCCCACTTGGGCTCGAACACAAACGCGCCGGTTTCGGGAAGCTCGGGAGTGAGCTTCGCGAGCATCGGCTCGATCGGTGGCGCAATTGCAAACGTTGCGGGCCTAGGCGCAGAGGTTGGCGCCGATTTTTTCCCGTGCGCGGGCTTACGGCGCGGTTGTTGGGCTGCCATGAGTCGTCGTAACTTTGCGGCGTTTGCGCGCAGGCTGTAGATTCCGGTCGCGAATGATATGAACGATATTAAAGCGATCGGTTGAGCGCAGCGATACCCATCAAGCTCGCGTCCCGCGGCTGACGATAGACAGCAAACGCGCGATCAGGCGCTGATCGAAGCAATCACCTCGTCGATCACTCCGTCTGCGATGGCTTCGAGCTCTTCCGCAGTACGGTTCTGAATCGGGTGCGGCACCCAGACGACCGCGGGGTCGATGCCAAGCGCGCGCGCCTGCGCGGCCGCGGCCGGCTGAAATGCCTCAGTTGCAATCGCGCATCCCGCGATGCCGCGGCGGTCGAGAGTCGTGATGTCGTGCAGACTGCACGACGTGCACGACCCTCAGTCGGCAAGGCCAACGACAACGACGTCGCAACGCTCTATGATCGCCTGCACGATCGCTTCGGGCGCAGGCTTGGTGTGAGTCGGCTTCATGAAACGCGCGACATCAAACCCGCGCGCGGTCAGGCGGCGCTCGACGGTGTCGAGAAACTCATTGCTGCGCTCCTTCGAGATCGACAGCAGGCCGATGGTTGCGTCTTCAAGCCGCGTCGTGGGTGCACGCCGTGCGCGGCGCTCCGGCGAAAGCTGCGCCGTTGGATCGAGCATCTGGTAAGTCTCTGCATTCATGTCCTGATCTCCCGTGTCACAGTTTGAACTTCTGCCTTGCGTCTTTGAGCGGCCCAACCGCCGATTACTGCGGACATCAACCCGCCGCGCCCGCCGGCGCGCACGACAAGCAACCCGCCTTCGATGAATTTGTCGACCATCTCACCCGCGCGCGCGGGATCGATCCCCTCCTCGACGCCGTGCGCCCCTTGTACGAGGTCGCGGCCGGGACGGCGCAACGCTTCGCGCAGCCCCGCCTCGATCTCGGTGCGTCCCCATCCGCCCTGGTTAAAGATTGCGTAATGGTCCGGCGAAATCGCGAGAATCGCATTCGACCACTCGGCGAGTTTCGGATGACACACCACAGCCAAACCCATCGCGAGCGACCTCGCGAGCCCTTCCGGCGTGCGCGAACGACCCGCCGATATCCCCTGCACGCCGTCGCCGTGAAACAGCGTGACGGTCGAGGTTCCACGCTTGAATCCGCGCGCAACGTTCAACGGAATCCAGCTCGCATCGGATTCATCCTCGGCAAAACAGAACGTGTACTTGCCCGGGTTGCCGAACACGGCGCGGTCGATCTCGCCCGGCAGACCACCGCCCACGTTGCGAATCAAGAGTTGAAGCGCGCGCCCGATCGTCGCATTGGCGCGGTTTCCCTGGCCGAGCGCGTTGCCACCGCTGTTCATCCCTATGCGTTTCGTAATCGGCCCGTTGACGATGATGACGGGGCCCGAGAACCACAGCGTCGCGAGCAGGCCATGCATCGAGAACGCGGGCTCGAGCGCGGTTTCGATTGCCGCCAGCACGACCGGAAAATATTCCGGACGGCAGCCGGCCATCACCGCGTTGGCGGCGGCTTTCTCCACCGTGCACTCGGCGAGATTGGGCGGGATCAGCCCGATGATCTCGCCGGGACTGCGCGTGGTGCCGGAAAGCATCATCGCCACTCGCAACGGCGTCGGCGGAATGATCGGCAGCCCGTCGGTCCAGCCGCGATCGTACGCGACTTCGACGGCATCCTCGGGGTCGGCAACATCGATGCGGCGCGACGCGAGACGCAGATCGCCGTGCGCAAGCGCGAGCCGTTCGGGCATCCCCGGATCCTGCGTGCGCGATCCGCAACCCGGCTGATACGCGGGCAGGCCCGGGCCGAGCGCGGACTGTTGTGCGACACGTTCCCACTCCGCGCGGTCCCAGCCGACGATGCGCGCGACCTCGCGCTCGCCCTCGAACCGGATCAGCGTCGGGACCGTCTCGATCTTAAGGCGCCACGAGCGCTCGAGTGCGGTATCGTCGGCCGCGCCGCCCAGCATTTCGGGAAAGCTGGGATCGTCCTGGCTGTACAGTTCCAGCGGCGCGCGTTCGCGGATTTGTGCGAGCACCGGCTCGACGAGACGACAGGTTTCACACTCCCGCTTTACAACCGCTACGAGTTCCATACGCACGATTCCCCAGCGTCAATAGAATACTTGGGATGTTCGCACGCGCGGGACGGGAGGTCTAGCAGGCTGATGCAGAACCCGCTGGGAGCCGCGGCCCCATGGGGTTCTGCATCAGCCTGCTAGGTTAATGCCATGACGCCGAACCAAGTCAGGGCTTGACGGCTATTGGAACGAGCTTGCCTGGAAGCAGACAGCCTTTGCGCGCGCGCCGCACGATGTGTTTCTGCAGTGCCTCACCGCTCACGCGCACGGTTTTTTCGCTGCCCGAGCGCGCTGTGCCGGTCACAGTTACCGATTTATCGTCGGCAAATCCGACTCCCGTCATTTTCTCGCCGTCGTTCAATCCCATCAGCGTGATGCCGCGCCCACGCGCGAGCTCTTTCAACTCGTCAGCGCGGAAGAGCAGCATGCGGCCGTGTTCCGACAGCGTCACCACCATTGCGGCATCGTCGGGGACAAGCGCGGGGCGCAGTACCTGTTCGCCTTCCTGAATGCTCATGAAAGTCTTGCCCGCGCGCACGCGCGTGAGCAGATCTTCCGCTTTGACGATGAAACCGTAGCCCGCCGAGCTTGCGACGAGATAGCGGCGGCCGGGCTGCGCATCGACGACATGCGCGAGCCGCGCGCCGGGCGCAAACTCGACGAGCGAGCTCACCGGAGCGCCGTCGCCTTTGCCGCCGGGGATGTCGGCCGCGGGGACACTGAACGCGCGGCCGGTGGAATCGATCAGCGCGATCGGATAAATCGAGCGCGTCTCGAAGATATCGGAATGTGCATCACCGGTTTTGTACGTGATGCCGGTCAGGTCGAGGTTATGACCCTGCCGGGAGCGCACCCAGCCGTTGCGCGAGACGATGATCGTGAGCGGTTCGTCGATCACCTGGCGCTCGAAACTCGCGCGCCCGGCCTCTTCGATCAGCGTGCGGCGTTCGTCGCCGTATTTCTTCGCATCGTCGCGAATCTCCTGGGCGACCAACTTTTTCATTTCGGTATCGCTGCCGAGCAGCGCCTTCAACCCCTTGCGCTCCAGCTTCAGTTCCTTCAGCTCGTTCTGGATTTTGATGCCTTCGAGGCGTGCGAGCTGGCGCAGCCGGATCTCGAGAATGTCTTCGGCCTGGATGCCGGTGAGGCGAAAGCGTTTCATCAGCTCCGGCTTGGGCTCGTCCGACTCGCGTATGGTCCTGATCACCTTCTCGATATTGAGCAGGACCGTCTGGCGGCCATCGAGGATATGAATGCGGCTTTCGACCTGGGATAAGCGGTGCCGGGTGCGGCGCGTGACCGTCGAGAGGCGGAACTGCACCCACTCGTCGAGAATCTCGCGGATGTTTTTGCGGGCCGGCCTGCCGTCGATCCCGAGCACCACGAGGTTCACGGAGAAATTTTCCTCGAGACTCGAATGCGCGAGCATGAGGCGCATGAATTCATCAGGATCCTGGCGCGACGAGCGCGGCTCGAGCACGAGTCGCACCTTGCTCTTTTTATCGGATTCGTCGTTGACTTTGCCGAGCGCGCCGAGCATGAGCTGCTTCAGATTCGTCTGCGCCGCGGTGACCTTGCCGTTTTTCTCTCTCG
>DASYSI010000530.1:0-3861 GCA_036003485.1 Burkholderiales bacterium
CGAGTCAGCAAACGCGATGAATGCAGTGTGTCGCGGACGCCTACCCGCCGGCTTCGCGCTCGGGCGTGGCGCCGATTTTATGAATGCTGATATCCGAGCCGATGAATTCCTGCTCGGGATCGAGCCGGATTCCGAACATGAGCTTTAGCCCGCCATAAACGATCACGCCGCCGGCGATGGCGACGCCGATGCCGAGCAAGGTGCCAGCAAGCTGCGCCATGAAAGTCACGCCACCGAGCCCGCCCATACTTTTGAGGCCGAAAATTCCGGCCGCAAGACCGCCCCACGCCCCGCACAGGCCGTGCAACGGCCACACTCCGAGTACATCGTCGATCCTCCAGCGGTTTTGCGTCACCGTGAACATCACCACGAACAGCGTGCCGGCGATGGCGCCGGTCGCAAGCGCTCCGACCGGATGCATGATGTCAGACCCGGCACAAATTGCGACCAGTCCGGCGAGCGGTCCGTTATGGACGAAGCCGGGATCGTTACGCCCGAAGATCATGGCGGCGAGAGTACCGCCTGACATCGCCATCAGCGAATTCACCGCGACGAGCCCGCTGATCTTATCGATCGTCTGTGCCGACATCACGTTAAAGCCAAACCAGCCGACCGACAGTATCCACGCGCCGAGCGCCAGGAACGGAATGCTCGATGGTGGATGCGCACTGACCTTGCCGTCTTTGCCGTAGCGTCCGCTGCGCGCGCCGAGCACCAGCACTGCCATCAACGCGATCCAGCCGCCGAATGCGTGCACTACGATTGATCCGGCGAAATCGTGGAACTTGGCGCCGGTGCTCGTTTCCAGCCACGCCTGCACGCCGAACTTATCGTTCCATGCGATGCCTTCGAAAAACGGATAAACGAAACCGACTAGCAGAAACGTCGCGGCAAGTTGAGGGTTGAACTTGGCGCGTTCGGCGATGCCGCCCGAAACGATCGCCGGCACTGCCGCGGCGAATGTCAGCAGGAAAAAAAACTTCACGAGCTCATAGCCGCTTTTTTCCGCGAGCTGCCCGGCGCTCGACATAAAATTCACCCCGTACGCGATTGCATAGCCGATAAAGAAATAGGCAACAGTTGAAACCGCGAAATCGCAGAGGATTTTCACCAGCGCGTTGACCTGGCTTTTCTTGCGCACGGTGCCGAGCTCGAGAAAGGCGAACCCGGCATGCATTGCAAGCACCATCACCGCGCCAAGCAAAATGAATAACGCATCGCTGCTGGTCTTAAGATTTTCCATGACTCCCCCTATCAAAGTTATTCTGGCGAAACCACGTGTTGTTTTTCAAGTCGTCAGAGACCATGCGCCGCGGTTCCGTCGGCGCCGATTGCCGTGAGTTATTAATAGCTTCGGTAGCGCGCCTGCGGCGCATTATACGCATGAATCGGACTGGGACAGCCGATCAATGGACGATACGAAGTCCCGCTCAAACCATCTCCGGCAAATTGAGTTGTTCATGCAAAACGTCTATATTCGCGGTCATGGCTGAGCGCGCAGTAAATCCCGTACCACCAGTCACGACCAGTGGCTTCAAGCAGGAAGGCCGTCGGCTCACGCTCGAAGGCGTGCTCGCCGACCTCGTCGCCGACCGGCTGGTATCGAAGGAAGACGCAGACCGCCTGATCGCAGATCGCCGCGTCAATCGCGGCGAGCACCATCCGCTGGTGACCGTGAGCGAGCAAAAGCTCAAGGACCCGCGTAATCCAAGAAAAATCCTGCATCTCGAAATGCTCTCGGAATGGCTCGCGGGAAAAGTCGGGCTGCCCTACCTGCACGTCGACCCGTTCAAAATTGATTTTGCCGCAGTTACGAAGCTGATGTCGACGGCTTACGCGCAGCGTTACCGTATCCTGCCGGTAGGCGTCACCGCGCGCGAAGCAACCATTGCGACGTGCGAACCGTTCGTGCGCGACTGGGAAGAGCAGCTTAAGCAGATCCTGCGGCTCGAAATCAAACGCGTCATCGCGAACCCGCTCGACATTCAGAACTACATCGTCGAATTTTTCAATCTTGCCAAATCCGTCAAAGGCGCGAACGAGAAAGACAAGGGCGCGTACAGCCAGATTGCGAACTTCGAGCAGCTCGTCCAGCTCGGCCGCAGCGGCAAGCTCGACGCCAACGATCAGCACGTCATTCATATCTGCGACTGGCTCTTCAACTATGCGTTCGAGCAGCGTGCGAGCGATATCCATCTCGAGCCGCGGCGCGACTCCGGCAACGTGCGCTTTCGAATCGACGGCGTGCTGCACCAGGTCTATCAGATTCCGACGCCGGTGCTGGCGGCGATGACGAGCCGCATCAAGATTCTAGGCCGCATGGACGTGGTCGAAAAACGCCGTCCGCAGGATGGCCGCATCAAGACCGTGACGCCGGACGGCAACGAGGTCGAGCTGCGCTTGTCGACGATGCCGACCGCGTTCGGCGAAAAGCTCGTTATGCGGATCTTCAATCCGGACGTGCTGGTCAGGGATTTTGGCGAGCTCGGATTCGGGGATGAAGACCTCAAGAAGTGGAATGGAATGATTGCGAAGCCGCACGGCATCATTCTCGTGACGGGGCCGACCGGCTCCGGCAAGACCACCACGCTTTATTCGACGCTGAAGTTTCTGGCCACTCCCGAGGTCAACGTCTGCACCGTGGAAGACCCGATCGAGATGGTCGAACCACAATTCAATCAGATGCAGGTGCAGCACAACATCGGCGTCGATTTTTCGAGCGGCATCCGCACATTGATGCGCCAGGATCCGGACATCATCATGGTCGGCGAGATTCGCGACCTCGAAACCGCCGAAATGGCGATCCAGGCGGCACTGACCGGCCATCTCGTATTGTCGACTCTGCACACCAACGATGCGCCAGCGGCAATCACGCGCATGCTCGACTTGGGCGTGCCCTCCTATCTCCTGAATACGACGATCCTAGGAGTGATGGCACAGCGCCTGGTGCGCGTGCTGTGCCCGCAATGCAAGGAAAAAAATGTGCTCGAGGATTCGGCGTGGGAACAGCTCGTAGCGCCGTGGAAAGCCGCGAAGCCGGAAACAAATTACAGCGCGAAGGGATGCCTCGAGTGCCGCATGACGGGCTACGTGGGACGCATCGGCCTCTACGAGATCATGGTGCTCAACAACGAGATCAGGAACCTGATCACCGAAGCCACCGATATGGACAAATTGCGCGAGCAAGCGTACCGCGGAGGCGTCAAGCCTTTGAGGATCAGCGGTGCCTTGAAAGTCGCCGCCGGCGTGACCACCGTCGATGAAGTCATGAAAGTGGCGCCCCCGATGCATGACCGGCGCCAGCGCCGCTGATGCCTCAGCGCCCTTTGCTCAACAAGCGCATGCCCTGATCGAGTCCGCCGAGCGTGAGCGGAAACATGCGCTCGCCGAGCAATTCGCGGGTCAGGCGGATTGATTCGTGGTAGTCCCATACCGCCTGGGGCTGCGGATTGAGCCAGATCGCGTCTTTGTAAATTTCGAGCATGCGCTGCATCCACACCGCGCCTGCTTCCGGATTGGAATGCTCGACGCTGCCGCCCGGATAAACGATCTCGTAAGGACTCATCGTTGCATCCCCGACGAAAATCAGCTTGTAGTCGTGCGGATACTTGTGCATCACGTCCCACGTCGCGATACGTTCGGTCGCGCGCCGCCGGTTTTCCTTCCATACGCGTTCGTAAAGGAAGTTGTGGAAGTAGAAGTACTCGAGGCGCTTGAATTCCGTACGCGCCGCCGAAAACAGCTGCTCGCAAACCTGAATATGGTCATCCATTGATCCGCCGGCATCGAGGAACAGCAGTACTTTGACGCTGTTGTGGCGCTCGGGAATCATTTTGATGTCGAGATAGCCGGCGTTTTTTG
>DASYSI010000531.1:0-4203 GCA_036003485.1 Burkholderiales bacterium
GATGGCGCTACCATGGGCACACCGGGAAGATATACGTGCTGTATCGCCGAGAACGAAGAAAACCATCCGTGGGAACCCTGGCACGTGCAACACGGTTTCCGGCCGGACGACAGCACGGTCACGCTGGTTGCGGCGAGCAGCATGATTCAGATCAGGAACAACGGCAATCACGAGCATCTATTGCATGCCATCGGCGATGCGCTCTCGTTTCTGGGGTCGATTGCGATTTTCGGGCGCACGCCGGGCGCAGTGGTATTGTGCGGCGAGCACGCGGAACTGTTGCGAGCCAGCGGCTGGAGCAAAAAGCAGATCTGCGAGTTTATTGTCTCCCGCACCGCAAAGAGCGTGGCCGATCTCAAACGCGCCGGACGTCTCGACGGCGATATCACCGCCGAAGACGAAACGCAAATGCATTACGCGATGGACACGCCCGAGGATCTGATGCTTATTTGCGCCGGCAGCCCGATCGGCCTGCTGTCGATGGTGCTGCCGGGATTTGGCGCGTCCAAGGCCGCGGGACGCAGTCCTCTCATGCTGATCGAGTAACCTGCTCCGCGCAGGTTCCGCCATCGGCTGCGTAGTAAAGTAAGCTCGTCAATCGAGCACGATACCGTTTGCCCTGACGAGTTTCGACCATTTCTCGATTTCCGAATCGAAAAAGTGCGCGAAATCGGGGGCCGATCCGCCCACAGGATCGAGACCGAGCGTCGCGAAACGATCGCGGACATCCGGCAATTCGAGCGCGCGGTCGATTTCGCGGTTGAGTCGTGCGATCAAATCGCGCGATGTTTTGGCGGGCGCAAACACGCCGTACCAGAATCCGACTTCATAACCCGACAGTCCCGATTCGGCGAGGGTGGGTACGTCGGGCACCGCCCGCGAACGTTGCTTGCCCGTCACACCGAGCGCCTTGACCTTGTGTGCTTTCAAGAGCGGCAGCGTGGGAGGCAACCCGGAAAAGTACATTGCGATTTCGCCCGCGGCGACATCGGTCAGCGCCTGGGTCGAACCCTTGTACGGAACGTGCACGAGCCGGATTCGCGCCACGTTTTTAAACAGTTCGCCCGCCAAATGGGGCGGAGTGCCGACGCCTGACGAGGCAAAATTGAGCTGACCCGGCTTCGACCGCGCAAGCGCAATCAGCTGCTGCACCGAGCTCACCGGCAGCGTCGGCGCGACGACCAGTAGTTGGGGCGCCGACGCAACAAAAATGAGCGGCACGAGATCCGTCTGCGCGCGGTAAGGAAGTTTGTGGTAACTCATCGTGCTGATTACGAGACTATTGTTTCCGAGCAGCAGCGTGTAACCATCGGCCGGCGATTTTGAAACGACCTCGGCGGCAATGTTGCCGCCGGCGCCTGTTCTGTTCTCGACCAGCACTGGCTGTTGCCATGCGTCGCTCAGCTTTTGTGCGATGATGCGAGCGACGATGTCGACGGTGCTGCCAGCGGGGAAACCCGCTTCGAACTTGACCGGCCGCGTGGGATAGCTTTGCGCGCAAACGGAAAAAGAAATCATCGTAACCAGACCGATGCGAAGTATCGTGTCAAGAAGCGACGAGCTGAAACTGGACATGAACCTGGCGCTCAGGAAATAATCCGCTGCGGTGCGCGTCAATTCGATCGGCTACTATAGGGTTTCATTATTCCCCGCACAAGCACGAAGGAAAGATCATCGCCAATGTAACTGAAACGCTCGCGGCATGGATTTGCTCGGCGCGCTATGAGGATTTTCCCGACGCGGCTCGCGCTAAAGCAAACGACGTCGTATTCGATTCGGTCGGTGCAATGGCGGCATGTTCGACGCTGCCCGAGGTGGCGGCGATCGTCAGATTGCTCGAAAAGCTCGGCGGCAATCCGCGCTGCAGCGTCATCGGTCACGCGCTGGTGACATCGGTCGTGAGCGCGGCGATGGCCAATGGCGCGATGGCTCACGGTGACGAAGCGGATCCCGTGCATTTGAAATCGGCCGGCGGGCACGTCGCGGCGGGCGTGGTGCCGACCGCGCTTGCGGTCGGCGAGTGGCTCGACAAGTCCGGCCAGGAACTGCTGCATGCGGTCGTGCTGGGCTATGAGCTCGGTGGTCGGCTGATGCCGATCTTCTACCGCGAGCGCAATCCGGTCGCGCGCCGTTTCTATCCTACGGCGGTCGTCGGCTCACTTGCTTCCGCCGTCACCGCCGGCGTGTTGCTGGGATTCAACCGCGAACAGATGCAGATCGCGCTGTGCCTTGCCGCCTATCAGGCCGCCGGGCCCGACAATATGATCAAGGACCCGATGCACATGGGTAAGACTTTCCAGGCCGGCTGCGCCAACCGCAACGGCGTCACCGCCGCATTGCTCACCGCCGATGGCTGCCGCGCGCCGCTCGATATACTCGACGGTTCGCACAGCCTGTTCGATGCATTCTTCGGCGCGCCGGATGCCGGCGCCGGGATGGCGGATGATCTCGGAAAGTATTTTTCGATCACCGACGTGATGCACAAACGCTATCCGGTCGGCAGTCCCAATCAGACTTATCTGCAGGCGCTGTTTGCGTTGCTCAAGCGCCATCGTGTAAGGCCCGACGACATCGCGCAGATCGAGGTCGAAATTCCGCACAGCCTGGTGCAGCGTATTCCCACCTCGCGTCACGCATCGATTTCCGGTCTTTCGGTATGCGCGATTGCCGCAGCCAAGGGCAAGCTGGATTTTTATTTTCTGCACGATCCCGCGTGCGTGCATGATCCCGCCGTGCTGGCAATGCAGCAGCGGCTGAAGTTTGTCGGTCGTGACGACTGGCAGTGGCTCGAGCACGGACGCCACGCGATTGTGAGAATCGAAACGCGCAGCGGCGAGACCTTGCGCGAGGAGGTTTGGCTGGTTCCCATGACGCGGCCCGAGCTCGAAGACAAGTTTGAGGATCTCGTGGTGCCGCGCTTCGGGACGGACAAGTCCGCGCGGCTCGCGCGTTTGCTGACGAACCTCGCCGGCGAAAAAAGCGTGCGCCCGCTGATGCACGAGTTGCGGGCGGGCTGAGTTGAAGCCGCGCCGCCGTGCAGCGATGTTCGTGCGCGCAGCCGCGGCGCTGGGCTGGACAGCGTTTGCAGCGCTTGCCACAGCCGTCCATGCCGCGCAGCCGGTAGCATGGACTCCGGAAAAATCCGTCGAACTGATTTCTCCGAGTAGTCCGGGCGGCGGCACCGATAATACCGTGCGCCTGATGCAGAGAATATGGCAGGACAAGCGCTTCTTCGAGATGCCGGTGAATGTCGTGAACAAACCGGGCGGCGGGCAGGCGGTGAGCCTCGCCTATCTCAGGCAGCACGCTGCGGACCCGCATTACCTGCTGGTAGTGGGGGGCGCGATACTGCTCGCCAATCACATCGCAGGGAAGAGCGCCTACAATTACACCGACTTTTCGCCGATCGCGCTGCTCAACAGCGAATACGTTGCGTTCGCGGTCAGGACCGAATCCCCGATCAAGACGATCGCAGATCTTGCGGCGCGCTTGCGCAGCGACACCGCTTCGGTGAGCATCGCGGTCGGCACCGGCTTGGGCGGACCCAATCACATCGCCGCGGCATTGCTCACGCGCTTTGCCGGCGGCGACGTCCGAAAAATGAAAGCCGTTGTTTTCAAATCTTCGGCGGAATCGGCGGTCGCCGTGCTGGGCGGACACACCGATGCACTGGTCTCGAGCGCCTCGGTGATACTGCCGCACGTGAATTCCGGCGCGATGCGCATTCTGGCGATATCGTCACCGCAGCGCGTGTCGGGAATCCTCGCGGCGATACCGACTTTGAAAGAGCAGGGAATCGACGCGGTGGTCGACAACTTCCGCTTCATCATGGGGGCGCCCGGCCTGCAGCCCGCACAGACCGCCTATTGGGACGGCATCATGAGGCAGATGACGCAAAGTCCCGAATGGCGCAAGGATCTCAAGGACAATCTGTGGGAGAACACTTTCCTGAACAGTGACGACACGCGGAAATATCTCGACGCGCAATATGCAAAATTGAAGGAGGCGTTGACCGCGCTGGGTTTGGCTAGATAGTTGCCGCGGTGCTTCACCAGCCGACGGCCTCGCCGTCCTTTCTGTGGTCCGACCCGGCGCGGTAGATACCGTTGACTCGCGCATCGTCGTTGTCGCGGTCCTTTGACAGTTCAGGCGCGGGCGTGAACATGATCGACTGGAATCCACCGACGATGCCGCCGTGCGTCG
>DASYSI010000532.1:0-1792 GCA_036003485.1 Burkholderiales bacterium
AAGCTCGGCGTGTTCGGGTCGCCCTACATCGTGATCGACGGCGAGCCATTCTGGGGCGTCGACCGCTTCGACCAGATCGAGCACTGGCTTGCCAAGGGACCATTTTGATTTAATTACCCATGCACGAAAAACTCGAAGCCATCCAGGCTGATATCGTAGCGCTGCGCGTCGATGCGATCGTGAATGCCGCAAATACCTCGTTACTCGGCGGCGGTGGCGTCGATGGCGCGATTCACCGCGCCGCCGGGCCCGAACTGCTCGCCGAATGCCGCACCCTCGGCGGCTGCCGCACCGGCGACGCCAAAATCACCCGCGGCTACCGGCTGCCGGCGCGGCACGTGATTCATACGGTGGGCCCGGTGTGGAATGGCGGCAAGCACAAGGAACCCGAATTACTCGCGTCGTGCTATCGAACGACCCTCGCGCTTGCGCACACCCATCAGCTGAAGACCGTTGCATTTCCCGCTATCAGCTGCGGCGTTTACGGCTACCCGCTCAAGCAGGCGGTAACGATCGCGGTGCGCGAGACCTGCGGCTTTCTTGACGCGCACCCGGAATTTGAAAAAATCATTTTTGCATGCTTTGATCGGGCAACGCTCGACGTTTATGCTGCCGCGCTCGCCAGTCTCAAGAGCGGTAAAGCCTGATTGAACTGTGGGCGGCGATCAAGTCGGTTCGTTTCCCGTCATCGTCAGCCCGGTCCATGTTATAGAAAGCGACACCCGAATGGCGAACCCTGCATGACTCTATTTTGCTCAAGCCTTAAACCCGCCAGCGACGAGTTCAAGGCCGCGGCAGCGCAAATGCGCGCGCAGGTCGAAGAGCTGCGGCAAAAACTTGCGCGGGCAAACCAAGGCGGCGACGACGCCGCGCGCACGCGGCATGCAGCGCGCGGCAAGCTGCTCGTGCGCAGCCGCATCCAAGCGCTGCTCGACACGGACTCGCCATGGCTCGAGCTGTCTCCGCTCGCAGCGTTGGACATGTACGCAAATGCGGTGCCGGCGGCCGGCATCGTCACCGGCATCGGGCGCGTCATGGGCCGGGAATGCGTGATCATCGCTAATGATGCGACGGTCAAGGGCGGCACTTACTTTCCGATGACGGTAAAAAAGCATCTGCGCGCGCAGGAAATCGCGCAGGCTAACCGTTTGCCGTGTATCTACCTTGTCGACTCGGGCGGCGCGCATCTGCCGAGCCAGGACGAGGTGTTTGCGGATCGCGAGCACTTCGGCCGGATTTTCTACAACCAGGCAAACATGTCGGCGCTGGGTATTGCGCAGATCGCAGTGGTGATGGGCTCGTGCACGGCGGGCGGCGCTTACGTGCCGGCGATGTCGGACGAGACCATCATCGTGAAAAACCAGGGCACTATATTTCTTGCCGGTCCTCCGCTGGTCAAGGCGGCGACCGGCGAAATCGTCACCGCGGAAGAACTGGGCGGAGCCGACGTGCACACGCGTGCGTCGGGCGTCGCCGACCATCTCGCCGACAACGACACCCACGCGCTCGAGCTCGCGCGCCGCGCGGTCGGCAACCTAAATGGCCGCAAGGAAGTCACGCTCGTCGTGCGCGAGCCGCGCGATCCTGTGTGCGATCCGGCCGAGATTTACGGCGTGATTCCGGTGAACCCGCGTCAGCCCTTCGACGTGCGCGAAATTATTGTGCGCATCGTCGACGACTCGGTATTCGACGAGTTCAAGGCGCGCTACGGCACCACGCTCGCCTGCGGCTACGCGCATATCGCGGGCTACCCGGTCGGCATCGTCGCCAACAACGGCGTGCTGTTCTCGGA
>DASYSI010000533.1:0-4096 GCA_036003485.1 Burkholderiales bacterium
CGATCATGAAGTTGACCTGCCCGCCGATCACATCGGTCAGCGCGGGCCCGGCGCCTTTGTAAGGCACGTGATTGAATGTCGTCCCGGACAGTGTGCGGAACAATTCGACTGCGAGATGCGACGAGCTGCCGATGCCACCGGTGCCGAAAGTAATGACGCCGGGTTTCTGCTTCGCGAGCGCGACGAGCTCGCGCGCGGAATGCGCCGGAAAAGCGGGATTGACGACGAGCAGATTAGGCGTAGTGCCGACCCTGCTGATCGGAGCCAGATCCTTCAGCGCATCGTACGGAAGCTTGGCGCGCAGCGCGGGCTCGTACGCGATTGCCGCGCTGTGCAGCAGCAGCGTATAGCCGTCGCCGGGCGCGCGCGCCACAAGCTCAGTGCCGAGCACGCCGCCGGCGCCGCCGCGGTTATCAACCACGACCGCTTGTCCGGTGATTTCCGTCATCCTCACCCCGATCAGGCGCGCGATCACATCGACGGTGCCGCCTGGGGCAAACGGAACGATCAGGCGTATCGGATGAACTGGATAAGTTTGCGCGGCGTTCAGCGCTACCGGCAGAAACCCGGCGGCGCAAACCACGCCCCTGAGAAAAACAGCGAGCACGCGGCTCGCGCGCCGTATCGGCCCTTTTCTAATAGGCACGTTTCTCACGCGGTCAATTGGCGCACCATATCGTCGACATAGCGCAGCGTGACTTCGCGCATCTGTGCGGGCGTCAGATTGCTGATCGGGTGCGGCAATTCGATAAATGAATGTCCCTCCATGCCCGCGTTGCGAAACTGACTGACCGCGGCATTTTTGAATACCTGGGTGATGAAAACCGTCGCAGGAATGCCGCGTTTCTCGAACTCTACCGTGTCGTGCACACTGCACAACGTACACGACCCTCATCCGCCCACGGCGGCAATGGCGATCTGCACCTGCTGCGCCATCGCGTCGATCAGCTCGCCGGACGCCGGTTTGGAGAAAAATTCCTTGCGATGCATGATGACTTTGGCGACACCATAGCGCTCGCGCAACGCGGCGCCAACCGTTTCGAGAATGATGTCTCCCTGCTCCTTGGTATTGTCGAGCAGTCCCACCACCTTGTTCGAGAGATCCATAGAACGCGGAGCCGGTGCGATCTTCGTCCGGTGCTTGCTCGCGGTCGGATCGATAAACCCCAAATCGCTCGTCATGATAGCCACCTCTTTCATTCAGTACCGGTTAAAAAAGCCCGCCTGCTAAACCTCATACTTGGCGTGCACGGGGCGGCTGGAATCGTTCCAGCCGTGACACACCGCTGTAATGGGACCCATGCCGCCTGCGACGAACAGCTGCAGAGTCGCCGGATCTTTGACCGCCTTGATGAAACAATTATCGTCGTCCGGGTCCGCATCCATTGCGCGCGCGCGCTCCGGACGCCAGTTTCCGCCGCGCTTGAGATTGCCCTGCGTGCGGCCGGCAAGCTCGCACAGGCGGGAATGCGTATCCGCGCGGCTCATCCCCGCATCGGCGCATAATTTTGCATGCTGCGGACTCATCGCAACTGCAATTCCGGAGCGAAACCACATGTGCCACGACCCTGTGGATGTCATCGAGTCCGCAATCCCGCGCAACAGCCGCTCAGGTTCCGTGCTCACATCGTCGAAGTGCAGCCGCGGGCTCTCCACCATCACACTGCTGATGACATTGTCGTCGGGACTGTAGCCGCGCGAGACCGCCAGGCTTTCCCACGGGCTGTACTCGCTGTTCTCGGCCAGACATGCCGTATAGCGGATCGGCGAACTGAATACAGTCGCCGAGGCAAGTCCGGGGATCCCGCCGCCCAGATTCAACAACATGAGTCTGATCGCGCGGCCGATCGTGGCGTTGGCGCGAAATCCCGGTCCGAAACAGCCGTTGCCGCCGTGCAGGCCGATTTTATGCGCATAGGGACCATTGACGATCATCAGCGGCGCGACACCATGCATCGTGCATTGCACGCCACCCATGTTGAACTCTTCGCGCACGATGAGCTCCACAGCGCCGAGCACGACGGGCAGGTACTCGGGCTTGCATCCCGCCATCAGCGCGTGGATCGCAATCGTGCGCACGGTGGCGACTTCCCCGGCGGGCGGGACGCGTCCAATGACTGCGTCGGAATCGCGCCGCGTGCCTTTCAGCATCCACTGCACGCGCTCCTCGGTCGGGGTCACGACGGGAAAGCCGTCCGACCATTCTTTCTCGAGAAAGAATTCAAACTCGTCTATTTTGCCCGCCAAGCAGGAGACTCCTTAAGTCTTATTCCTTCGCGCGGATCAGTCGCGTGACGGGCTCGTAGCTGAACGAAGTCGGCACGAACTGCGAGTGTATGCCAGCGCCGCCGGCGACCACGATGTTGATGTCCTGTGGTCGATCCGCGACCCCGATGTGCTTCGCATCGCCAGCCTCGGCGAACCAGCGCGCGCGCCGGTGACGCAGTCCGGCGACGGTGCGTTTGGCGAAGCGCGAAAGCGGAATGCGCGCTTTCTCGAATATGCGCTGCTTGATGCGCTCCTTATTATAGCCGTCGCGCGCCAGTGTATGCGCGTGCTCCGGGCTCAACACGAATAACGGCCCGGTCGGAAAAATGATGTTGTTGTGCCCGAGCCCGGTCAGTGCGCCGATGAAGTGCTCCAGAACTTCTTCGCCCGTCTCGCAGCCGTAAGTAAAAACGTTCTGGGGCGAGGAACCGCCGATCACGGTGACCGTGCTGTCGCTGCGCGTGAAGCCGCGCTCGACGTGCAGCGGATCCCACGGGCTTTCGTCCTCGTTCTCCGCGATGCAGAAAGTCAGTTTGCCCGCATGGCCGTGAGTCGCCATGTCGGTCTCGCCCGGCAAGTCGCCGCCGATGTTGCGCAGAATCAATTGCAACGCGCGGCCGATGGTCGCGTTGGCGCGGTTACCCTGACCGAAGACGTTGCCGCGCGCGTTCAGTTTCAGCGTCTTGACGATGGGGCCGTTCACAATGATCAGCGGCGAGCTCGTGTTGGTGGCGGTCTGAATGCCGTAGAGGCGCACGTTATCGTCAAGCGCGGCCTCGAGCGCGGCGAGCACGACCGGAAAGTACTCAGGGCGACAGCCGGCCATTACGGCGTTGACCGCGAGTTTCTCCAGCGTGGCGACGCGCATGTGCGGTGGAATAGGGCCGATCGTCGCATCGTGCGCGCGTCCCGCCGCGGCAAGCATTGCGGCCACGCTTTCCGCAACCGGCGGCGTCACGGGCAGCCCATCGGTCCATCCCTGGTCGAAAAAGTATTCCTGCATCGCCGCCGGATCGGCGTCGATCTCGATCTGGTCCTGCTGTGCGTCTTCGGCGCGCGCAGTCGCGTCGGCGCCTTCGATCAAGGCCTTCGCGATCGTCTGCGCGGCATCGCGCGCGCGCTGTTCGACCAAAGACGCGGACGCGGTATGCATGGGGTGTGGTATCTCGACTATCGGCAAGGCTGCCAGGCCGCGCGCTGCGGCCTGAACGCGCGCCGCCGCGGAAAACGCCGTGCTGCAAATCGTGACGGTCGGAATGCCCTGCTGTTCGAGCTTTACGCCATCAGCCACGCTGATGGAAGTGGAAGTCCCTCAATCGCCGTAACACTGCACCACGGCAGCGCATTTGACGAGTTCCTTCAGTTCGTGCCCGCTCAATTCGTCCTTCGGCGCGAACTTGCGAACTTTCACGTCGGGGCTGATGCCGTACTCGTCACGCAACAGTTCGCTCAGGCGCCCGATGAAGAGGTCGGCGTTCTGTTTGCTGTTGTCGACGAAGCCGACCCTGGCGCCACTCAAGCCAGCGGGGCGTTCGGCGGCGGAGAGCGCAGGAATATCCTGGCGTGGTTTCGGATTGAACACGATCGTCGGTTTCATTGGTTTTCCATCTCAAATGGCTCGTTCAGGAGGATCGTGCGCGAACACAATTCGTGAAGATCCAGCTAACCGACGATGATATTAGCAAACCCACCAGAATTAACAAGCATCGAATTGTTATTCTAGTATAATTTTATCGTCTACTCGACAATGGAAGGGCGTACATGAAACTGCAACAATTGCGTTATGTGCGGGAAGTCGCGCGTCAGGGTTTGAGTATTTCCGATGCGG
>DASYSI010000534.1:0-13860 GCA_036003485.1 Burkholderiales bacterium
GCTTGTCGTCTCCCATACGGCAGAACCAGACGTTGCCGGATTTATCGAGCGCGATGCCGTACGGACCTCCCGACGTTTTATATTCAGTGATCTGGCCGCTGCTGCGGGTATCGAGGCGCCCGATCTTATTGCCGCTTTGAAATGTGAACCAGATTACGCCGTCGTCCGTCGTCACCAGCGTGTGCGGACCTCCGCCGTGCGACGGCGTCTGATACTCGGTTACCTTGCCCGAGGCGGGATCGAGACGGCCAATGGTTCCGTTGCCGTTACCCGTATACCAGACGATGCCTTGTTTATCGACTATTAGCCCGTGCGGGTGGGCTCCCGCCGGCAGATCCCATTCCTTGAATTGCTGAGTTTTCGTATCAAAACGCGCGATCTTGTTGCCGCTCATTACCGTGATGTAGATGTTGCCGTCGGGGCCGGGCGCGGGGTCGCGCGCGAAACGCGGCGTCGGCACCGGCCATTCGGTGACTTTGCCCGCTAGGGCGGGATGTGATCCTGGGGTGATCCCGTAATTGGAACCTCCGGCGCCTGCCGCCGCCGCCAGCACTGCGGCGGTGAGTCCGGCGATTACGCGCAACATGCGCCGCAAGCCAGCCCGCGTCATTTGCGGTTCCATCTCGGCTGGCGCTTCTCGACGAAAGCGGTGGCACCTTCGAGCGCGTCATCGCCGAGCATGTTGTCGGTGATGACCTGGCTCGCGAGCTCGTAGGCCTGCTCCATGTCGATGTCGATTTGCTGGTAGAAGAACTTTTTGCCGGTCGCGAGCGCTGCCGCGGGCTTCGCAAGCAGCAGCGCTGCGAGCTCGCTCACTTGGGCGTCGAGCTGCGCCGGCGGCACAACGCGGTTCACCAGGCCCCATTCGAGCGCAGTGGCAGCGTCGATGAATTCCCCGGTCAGCAACAATTCCATTGCCTGCTTGCGGGAAACGTTGCGCGAAACCGCGACGCCGGGCGTGGCACAGAACAGGCCATAGTTGACACCCGAAGTTGCAAAACGCGCTTCAGCGGATGCGACCGCGAGATCGCAGCCGGCAACGAGCTGGCAGCCGGCGGCAGTCGCGATCCCATGCACCCTGGCGATGACCGGTTGCGGCAGGCGAGTGAGGCTCATCAGCACCTTGCAGCACTTGTCGAACAGAGCGGCGATGAAGGTCCGGTTCCGGTTGGCGAGCATCTCTTTCAGATCGTGTCCCGTGCAAAATGCTTTGCCGTTTGCGGCAATGACCACCACCCGCACCGACCGGTCAGCGGCGATTACGTCGAGTGCGGCCTGCAGCGCGTCGAGCATTTCCATCGACAACGCGTTGAATTGCGCGGGACGGTTAAGCGTCAGCGTCGCGACATCGCCGGCGTCGCTGCGCAGCAATATCGAAGACGTGTCCTGAACTGGAATGGAGGTATCTATGGCGGTTCTCCTTCATCTGGCGGCGGTGCCGTCGCCGGGTGACGGCACGTCCCGTTTATTATAGGCCGATCGTTTGGCTCACACGAACGGCGGGTCGCCGTGGCGCAGCATCGGCAACAGTCAATTGAGGCGCTTAGGGGGCAAGCCGTGTGGACCGGCGAGAGCCAGGCTCTTGCCGGCATCGCGGCCCCCAGGGCCCTGCATCAGCCTGCTTGAGTTGTAGTTGAGTTATGATAGCCTTACACGACGCCGGACGATAACGCCTGGTTATTTAAAATAGCCTAAATTGGGCCTTCAGGGGAGCTGTTCCATGACGACAGAATCGATACTTTTGTCGATACTCATACTGCTCGCGGTTGGTCTCGTCATCATGGGAATCGCGACGATAATTCTGATCAACACCATGCGCGCGGTGCGCTCGGAACAGCAGGCGACGCGCCGCGTGGTCGCCAACATGGATTGGACAACCATATTCGCGAGCACCCAGGCACACGCTAAAGAATCGGTGCGCATCCTGGATATCCTCGACAAGCGTTTGCAAAAGCTCGAGGCGCTCGAGAAAATTCAGTTGACCCAGAGCAATATCAACCTGCGCGGCAAGGGAAAATAAAAAATAGCCGGCTGGTCCGCGCCGAAGGCAATGATCGGTCCACTTATACCCGGCCCTTGCGTGATACCCCATCGAGGGCGCAAGGATCGGTAGTGCCAAGCGAAGCGCGCACGAACTGGGCAGCGCGAGGGGGCACGCCACTGCTATGGGTACGATACATAACCCGATGTTCGACACTGACGCGCGCATGGACTGCGCGCACCGGTCAGCTCAATGGTGGGCTCGACCGTTAGCTTGTATTTTTCTTGCCATATGCGGTTGTTCCGACGTTGTCGTAGCGCAACGCGCTGGAGAAGAGTCGGAAAAAGCACAATCTGCGCGGGTCACATCTTTAAAGCTTGAAAGCGTGGTCTTGGTGCAACGTCATGGAGTTCGCTCGCCCACTCAAGGGATCGCAACTCTGAAGACCTGGGCAGAAAAAGATTGGCCGGACTGGAAGGTCGGTCCAGGCGAGCTTACGGATCACGGTAAGGAAGTAGTCAAGCTGGTTGCGAGAACCGTAGGAAACGAATATCGGGCGCAAGGTCTGCTGAGCGGATCATGCCTGGACGTAAAACGCAGAATCGTGGTTTGGGCAGACGAAAAGGATAGGCGGACGCGCGAAAGCGGGAAATTGCTTGCCGCGGAATTGGCTCCTGCTTGTAGATTCGACGTGCCTGTATCGTTCCGAAAAGACAGAGACCTTATTTTCAATTCCATTGATAGCCATTGCTATCTTGACCCCGAACAGGTTAAGTCCGCCGTTAAGGCGGTGCTTGGCTCGCAGGAGGTAATTGATACCCTGGCGCGAGAGGCATTGGACTTCATCCAGCAAGCGATGGCACCAACCGCGTGCACGCATGGACCTGGCACATGTCTGGACGGCAAGTCGGAAATCGACGCGACGAGCGATCATGTCGAATTAAAAGGGCCGCTCGCGATTGGAAGCGAAGCCGCGGAGATTTTTTTGCTCCAGTACGCGCAGGGCATGCCGGTCAATGAAGTCGCTTGGGGCCATGGAGCCGGCGTGAAACAGATTGAACGCTTCATGGCTGCTCACGAGCGCGCCGACCAGTTGACCAGAAACCTCGACTATATAGCGCTGAGACGAGGATCTCGAATGGCGCGGCTCATCCTCGACACTCTGAAAGGATCTGGTCACTCCGGTGAGCCTTCTGTTCCACAAAACGTCGAGGTGCTGGCACTCGCGGGACACGACACCAATCTGTCGAATATGGCCGGCATATTTGGTTTGGATCTGCGCGTCGATGGTCAACCGGACTCAACTGCGCCGGCTACCGCGCTCGCGTTCGAATTGTGGCGCGATGCCAAGACCAATGTACGCTATGTGAAACCAAAAGTTTTCTATCTTGCACTCTCGCAAATGAGAGATTTGAAGCCGGAGAAAGCCCGGAATTCGACGCTTGCGTTTAAGCACTGCTCAAACGATGGCCCCGATGGACTCTGTCCCTTGCGCGACCTGTCACAGAAGATCGACCAAGCGACGCCACTGTCTTGCAGGTAGGGCTTTTAGTTGACAGGCGGGCGACCAACGGCAGGCCCCGCAGTTTCTCAGCCGCCGGCTAAAACTTTCTTCGCAGCGCCCGATGTTTCAGCGGCGTTCTTATAGCGCTGCACGCCATCGAGAATTTCCTTTCGCGCAGGTTCCGGGCCCAGCCAGCCCTCGACCTTGACCCATTTTCCCACCTCGAGATCCTTGTAGTGCTCGAAAAAATGCCGGATCTGATTGAGTGTCTGCGGGGGTAGATCGTCGGGATTCTCGATCCCGCGGTAAATGCTGCAGCACTTGTCGATCGGCACTGCCAGCAGCTTCTCGTCGCCGCCCGCTTCATCCGTCATTTTTAGCATGCCCACCGGACGGCAGCGCACCACTACGCCGCTGATCAAAGGAACCGGGCTGATGACCAAAACATCAATGGGGTCGCCGTCACCCGACAACGTGTGCGGGATATAGCCGTAGTTGCACGGGTAGTGCATCGCGGTCGACATGAAGCGGTCGACGAACAGCGCACCGGTTTCCTTGTCGACTTCATACTTGATCGGATCGGCATTCATCGGAATTTCGATGATCACGTTAAAGTCATCGGGCAGCTCGCGTCCGGAACTAACGCGGTCGAGATTCATGGCATACCCCTGTTGGAAGCTGCCTGCCATTATAAGCGAGCCTTGCGCACGCACGCGTGCGCGAGCAGGAACGTGGAGGCAGGACGCGGTATGTCGCAGGCTGAACCGCGCCCTGGCGGATATCAGTGCAGTGCGGCCTGCGGGTTTGGGGCTTGTTTCTTGCGCGCGATCAGCGTCTCGATATGCCGCAGCAGCTCAGATTCCTGATAGGGCTTGCCCAGAAAATCGTCGACGCCGCACTGTTCGGCATGCTTTCTGTGTTTTTCCGCGGTACGCGATGAAATGATGATGATTGGAATTTCGCGCGTGCGCTGATCGTTGCGGATACTTTTGGCGAGATCGAAGCCATCCATGCGCGGCATTTCGATATCCACCAACATGAGGTCAGGCAGCTCGTCCTTGAGTTGTTCGAGTGCGTCAACGCCGTCCTTGGCGGTGGTGACCCGGTAGCCCTCACGTTCGAGCAGCTTGCTCGTGATCTTGCGCACGGTGAGCGAATCGTCAACCACCATTACGGTTGGCGCGACCGGCCCGGCTGCTACAGGTGGAGTAACTACGGGCTCGGCGACGGGGCCTGAGGCGGGACGCTGCGACAACAACACCGGGTTGATGATCATGACAATTCTACCGTCGCCGAGCACGGTAGCGCCCGCGATGCCCACTACGCGGGCGAGCTGCAGGCCGAGGTTTTTCACGACGATTTCCTGATTCTTCAAGAGCTCATCGACATGCACTGCCACGTGCTGGATGCCGCTGCGCAGCAGCAGGACGGCGTTTTGATTGTTTACATCCGTCGTCGTGATTCCACTGTTGCGCAGTAATCGTTGGAGGTAATGCAGGGGATAGGACGTGCCCTGCGCTTCGATCGCGCCATTCCGGTAATGCTGGGCGAGGGCGTCGTGTTTTAACTTCAGCACCTGCTCGACCATGGCCGAAGGGATCGCATAAAGATCACCGCCGGCGCGGACCAGCACCGCCTGCGTTACCGCAAGCGTGAGCGGCAGGTAAATGGTGAATGTCGTGTCCTTTCCGCGGCGCGTCGCGACCTCGACACGACCGCCGAGCGCCGCGATTTCGTTGCGCACCACGTCCATGCCGACGCCGCGTCCCGCAAGTTCAGTGATTTCTTCGGTGGTCGACAATCCGGATGCAAAAATCAGCTGGATCAATTCGGCTTCGCGTACTTCCTGTCCATCCTTGAGCAGGCCCTTTTCGACCGCTTTACGACGCAGTCTGTCGACATCGATGCCGCCGCCATCGTCGCTCATCAGTATCACGATCTCGTTGCCCTCGTGTCGCAGCGCGATTCTGATCTCGCCGATTTCGCGTTTGCCGGCCGCGGCGCGGTCGGCAGCACGCTCAAGGCCGTGCGCCACGGCATTGCGCAGCATGTGTTCGAGCGGAGCACCGATTCTTTCCAGAACGCTGCGGTCGAGCTCAACCTGGCCGCCTTCGATTTCGAGGTTTGCTCTTTTGTCGAGCTCGCGCGCAGTCTGGCGCACGGTGCGGTAAAGGCGCTCGCTCAATGTCGCAAACGGCACCGTGCGCATGCGCATCAGTTCCTGCTGCAGACCGCGATTAATGCGCGACTGGTGTATCACCGCGGCGTCGGCATCGCCGAGGGTTTTCACCAGGTTTTGCTGGATTGAGGTCACGTCATGCAGGCCTTCCGCCATCAGTCGCGTCAACTCCTGCAGTTGCGTGTAACGGTCGAATTCGAGCGGATCGAAGGCCTGGTCTTTTTCATCGAGCAGCGAGCGGCGTGATTGCATCTGGCTGTCGGCCTGCAGCTCGACTTCGCGCAACTGATTGCGCAGCTGCGTGACGCTTTCGTTGAGATCGGACAGCGACTGTTTGATCATGCGCAATTCACCCTCGAGCCGCGAGCGCGCGATGCTGATTTCGCTCGATTCATTGATGAGACGGTCAAGCGTATCGGCATTGATGCGTAGCATCGCGACCGGACCGGCGAGCGGTGTCTCGATTCTCGGCGCAACTTCGGCTGCGGCGGCTGCGACGGCTGCAGCGGACGGAACTTCTGCGCGCTCTTCTTCAGGGATGACGGGCGGATGATGTATGCGTTCGATGCCTTCGCTCAACCGGTCCATTTCCGTTTCGAGTTCTCCGAACAGCTCGGGCGGCAGCGCCTCCGCCGCGAGGCCGGTCTCGACTTTGCTTTCCATCAGGTGAATGAGCTCGCCCAGCCGCATCGCTCCTACCATGCGTGCGCTGCCTTTCAACGTATGCAGCGACCGTTGCAGGGCGTGGCAAAGCGCGTAGTTTTCGGGTTGGGCCTTCCACTCGCGCAGATCGTGGCCGATCTGTGGAACCAGCGTTTCGGCTTCCTCAAGGAATATCGGCAATATGTCCGGATCGAGATCGTCGCGAATGACACGCTGGTCTTTTGGTTTTGCCGCGGCTATTGCCTTGCCGAGCGCGATCGCTTCGGCCTGCGGACTTGCCGCTGCCGTCGCGTGTGCCGGCGGCGCGTGTTGCGCATTCGCTGCCTGCAGCAGAATGACAAGATGCTGGAGATTCTGCAATTCCGTTTCAGCTGCTTGCGGTGGCTGCTGGCGTGCGACGTCGTCGATCATTGCGCGCAGCTTGACGATTGCGGTTTGCACTATTTGCATCTGCTCGTCATGCACGACGCGCGACGCGTATGGCAGCCATTGTTCCAGTGCCGAGGCAAGATCTGCAATTCCGGTGAAACCGGTAGTGCGCGAAATTCCCGCCAAGGTATGCACGGAGCGCATGAATTCATGCGACACTTCCTGCCCGCGCGTCTCACTCCATGCCGCAAACTCCGCGTCGAGTATCGCGAGATGCTGTCCGGCTTCCTTCAGATAAATCTCGTAGAAGCTGCGCGATAGCCGCGTGTCTCCGATAATGACCTCGACAGGCTGTGGTGCGCTTGCCGCTTCAGCGTCGGTTTGCGAAGTATTTTTCAGCTCGTGCGCAAGCGCGACAAGGTCGCGCCCATCAACCGTAACTTGTAAGCGTGATTTGAGCCGGCCGATCCAGACTGCGAAGGCAGCGCTCGCGCGGGCGATGAAATCGATCAAGCCGGGTGTCACCGCGATATGCTGTTCCAGCCAATGATTCAATAATTTCTCGATTTCCCACGCAATTTCACCCAGATCGTCAAGGCCGACCATGCGACCGCTGCCCTTGAGCGTGTGAAAAGAGCGCCGGATCGTGGTCAATGCTTCGAGATTTGAAGGCTGTGCGCGGCACTCCGACAACGCCTTGCCGATATTAGCCAGCACTTCGTCGGCTTCTTCAAGGAAAATATCGAGCAATTCCGGATCGACGTTTCGATCCGCGGCCGTTGGCACCGGTGGCTCAGCTGATGCTGCGGTAACCGTGTCGCGATCTGTCTCAGGCGCCGCCTCCGGCGGCGCGGCGATTTCCGGCACCGCCTCAACGGGCGTTGCGACCGAATCGGTCGATTGGTATGCAGCAACATGCGCCGGCTCCATTGCGGCGGACGGCCCTGCATCGGGTTCTTTCGCCTCGGCGGCGATCTCTACGGCGGGGGCAGCCGGCTGTGGTTGTGGTGTGGATTCCTGCAGTCCGGAAGCGGGCGCCGGGCTGCGTGTTTTCAAGCGCGCGAAAAAAGTATCGATCGCCCGTTCTGACGGTGGATGGCCGCGCAGCATCGGGTCGAGGAACAGGCCAAGGCTGCTCAGGCCTTCTGCAATCCAGTCCATATCCTCGGCCAGGTTCTGATTGCCGGGTTTGATGCACTCCACGATCAACTGGTAGCAGACCTCGAGTAGCTCGCCGGCGCGCTTCAAGCCTAGCATCGCGAGCGCGCCGTGAATTTGTTTCAACAGCGGCGCCAAGGGACGCACGTTTTCGCGTTGCGCGGAATCACGCGCAAAGCTGTCAAGTCCCTGCTCGATAAGCTGCAGATTGGCGTGGATCTCTTTCGCGACCTGCGCGCGCAGCTGGATATCGCTGATCTGCTGGGTCAAGTCGGCACGCAACCCAGCCGGCGGCTCGCCGCTGCGGGTTTTGCCCTTGGCGGCATCGAGCAGCCATCCCGCCATCACCTTAACCTGCTGATCGAGGTCGGGAAGGGGCGCGGTGAAATTCTCGAGGATGTGTTCGGCCAGCAGAAACGCCGCGGCCATTTCCACTATCATTATTTGCTGCTGTTGCGGATAGGGGTCAGGCAGCCTTGCGGCGATGAAGACAACCACGTCGAAAAGCCGCACTAAGTGCTGATTGTCAAGATCGTTGGCGCGCGTTTTCAGCGCGGCCGCGAGCTCGCGGAATCGAGTGAGCGCACGGGCTTCGCCCGACGTATATTGAACCCATGCGTTCTTCGCTCCATCGAGCCGTGAGCGCATGTCGTTGAGCACCGGCAGCACACGGTCCATGTCATATTCCATCAGACCGAGCACCGTGGGTTCCGGGAACTGGCTGTCAAGCTTGAATAGCTGCCGGACTTCCTTGATACGCTGGCTAGATTCCTGACAGGTTGCGATCGCATAGAGCACGTCGCGCAACAATGGTTCGTTGCCGGACGCTGTTCCGGCAACAAGATCGCGCAATTGCAAATCGATCCTGCTGCAGATTATCTTCGTGCTGGCGATCCATGCCGGTTGCTGCGCCACGATCAATCCGTCGATCAGCCCTGTCGCGGTCCACCAGAGCGCACGCGCCGCCGGCAGCTGTTGCGATACTTCGCATATCGCATCGAGCGCAAGCCGCATTTCGCGCGGGCCCTGCCCGTCGGAAACGTTGCGCAGCCATGCCAGCATGCCGCGCTGGAAACGCGTGCGTTGTGCCTGCAGATAGGTTTTGAGCTCAGCGCCGGAAATTGCTTTGACGACAGGACCGGCCGGCGCTTCGACCGACAAATCCGGGAAAAACAGGTCTTTTTCCGCGGCGTCGAACTTGCCCTGCAGCAGCATGACTTCGCGGTACACCGGGAATAGTTTGAGCGGGACGTTAGGTTCGCCTTTGGAAAGGTCGTCAAGAAATTGACCGAGCGCGTTTACCGCGCTGTCGATGGTCGAGATTGTGGTTTTGCCCGCCTCCTTTCCTTCGGCGGCTTTCGCAAATGCATGTTCGATCGCCGCGCAGATGCGCGCGGCGCCTTCCAGCCGTACCATCCGTAGCGCACCGCTGACCTGATGCAGCTGTGCCGGGCAACCGCGAAGAGCCATAGGATCGTCGCTGTTCGCGAGAAAACTGGCGAAACGTTCGCGTACGATGCTCAGGGCATGATCGATCTCTGCTTTGACCCACGACAGCAGATCGACATTTGCGGTAGAGGAAGACATTCCTACATTTCCTTAATGGGCTAGGCGAGCTTGAAACCGGCCACCGAATTCTTGAGATCTTCGGCCAGCGCCGCAAGCTGCACGGTGGAGAGCGCGGTCTTTTTCGTACCTTCCGTGGTGAGCTGCGTAATATTCAGGATTCCTTTCATCTTCTCGGCAACCTGGGTCGCCGAATGGGCCTGCGATTTGGTCGCCTTAGAAATCGACTCGATCAACGCGGCGAGCTGCTTCGACACTTGTTCGATTTCGCGCAGCGCCTGACCCGCCGAGTCCGCGGTTTTAGTTCCTTCAACCACGCCCTGAGTGCTGCGCTCCATCGCCACCGCCGTATCCTGGGTATCGGTCTGAATGCTTTTGACGATAGCGCTGATGTGCTTGGTCGCTTCCCCCGAGCGTTCCGCGAGGCGTTGCACTTCCTCCGCGACCACGGTGAATCCGCGGCCAGCTTCACCCGCGGATGCCGCCTGGATTGCGGCATTCAGCGCGAGCACGTTGGTTTGCTCGGTGATGTCCGATATCAATTGTACGATCTCGCCGATCTCCTGCGAGCTTTCGCCCAGACGCTTGATGCGTTTCGATGTTTCCTGGATCTGTTCGCGTATGTCGTTCATGCCGCGAATCGCGTTTTGCACAGCTTGCGCGCCTTTTTCCGCGGCATTAAGCGAGTTTTCGGCTACCTTGGCAGACTCAGTCGCGTTGCTCGACACCTCGTTGATCGACTGCGCCATTTGCAAAACCGACTGACCTGTGCCCTGGATCTCATTTGACTGCTGTTGTGCGGCCTGCAGCAGCTGTCGGGTGATTTTCTGCGCTTCGCCGGTGGCGGAAGTCACCTGGATCGCGGCGGTGTTAATACCCGTCACCACGCGGCGCAGTTCGTCGATCGTCGAATTGATTGCATCGGCAATAGCGCCGGTGATGCTTTCGGTGACCTTGGCGCGAACTGTCAGATCGCCTTCCGCCAGATTACCGATTTCATCCAGTAGTTGCAGAATCGCGTCTTGATTGACGCGGTTCTGGCTTTCGCTTTCCAGTGCACGTCCGCGCGCGTCGTCAATGACGAGTTTTCCGATGAGATACAAGGTGAACAGCGCCAACAGCGAAAATATCGCCAGCGCGATGAAATTCAAGCGCCGCCCGCGCTGGTGCTCCTGATAGGCCGCATCCAGTTTTTCCGACGACTGCAGCAATGCCTCGCTGTCGTTGAAGATGTCGCGTGTGGCCTGCTTCGCGTTCACCAGGCGCTGCATATTGCCGAGAATGTTGCTCACGCTACGGCGGTATTCGGCAAAAGCTGCTTCGAGTTCGCCGAGCTTCGCCTTGGATTCGGAATCGGTAGCGGCGGGGATGCGCAGCGAATCGCTGCCCTTGAGCATCGCCTGTAGAATGTCGTTGAAGGTGTTGGTGTCCTTGCCGAGCAAAAATGCTACTTCCGGGTCGACCACGTCACCCGCGAGCATCGTGTTTGCATTCTTCGCGATGCGCTGGGTCAGCATGACGAGCTGGCCCGCGGCCGCATTCCGGCGTCCACCCGCACCGGATTGGAGCGACTGCGCAGCTACTTCTTCGGCGAGATCGAGCAGGGCGGGGTTATTGTCGTTAATCGAGCGCACCGCCTCGCCGAGGGCGACAAGGTTGCGCTCCTCGTTGATCACGAGATTCGCATTGCGTTCGGTTTTTTTCCACTCTGCGATCAACGCATCGAGTGCGGGTCGCACGTCGTCCGGGGTGCGCGGCAGATTGACCTCACCGCTTGCGCCGCCGTCAGCGAGCAGTTTTACCAACTGTGTGAATTCGTCGCGGCTGTCGCGCAATTGTTTGAATGCGACCGGATTACCCTGCGATGCCTGCAACGCCGCTTTCGACAGCCGCTGAGACAGCATCCGGATGCGCCCGGCGCTCGCGACATAAACGGTGCCGTAGGTTCCCTGGCGCGCGTCGATGCTCACGACGATGGCGTCAAGGAGCAGCAGCGCGACCAGTCCGGCGATCAGGATCGCGAACTGGCGGCCTACCGGAAGGTGGCCGATCAGTGGCAGCGGCGCGCTGGCCCCGCGCGGCCGATCCGACCGAGCGGCCGGCATTTCGCGCCGCGAAAAAGGAAGCTTAATCGCAGGTAATTTGAACTCCATACATCCCCCAGTATTCGTAAATAATCGGTTGCAAGCGCTGGAGCGGCACGGCTATCTCATGAATTTGCCGCCGCGGGCAATGATCGTTAGATCGACGAACTTCGAGCCGTTGTGATTGGTCGGCGAGAAGCTCACGTAATAGCCGCCGACATCGACGTCGCGCATCTTTTCCAGCGTTTCGATAAACTTTTGGCGGGTCAGATCCTTGCCGGTGCGGTTCAACGCCTCGACGAATACCTTGGCTGCGATGAAGCCTTCGATCGCGCTGAAATTGAAATCCTTGTGCCCTGCTTTGAGCGAAAGCTGCTGATACTCCTTGACGACCGGCACGCTCGCGCCCCACGGAAACGGCATCACCTGCGAGATGGCGACGCCGACACCGTCCTTGCCGAGATCGTCGGCCAGCGCCTTGCTGCCGACGAACGAAACGTTGTAGAACTGCGCTGCGCTTCCGGCTTTTTTCATCTGGCGGATGAATTCCGCACACGACTTGTAGGCGCTGATCATGACGACCGCGTCCGGCTTGACCGCGTTTATCGCCTTCACGGCGTCCTCCACTTTGATCGTGTTGCGCTCCACGGTGGCGGTGGAAGATATCTTGATATTGCGCTTTGACATTGCGATTTCGACGCCCTTGAGGCCCGCCTGCCCATAGCTGTCGTTCTGATAGAAGACTGCGATATTCTTGCCCCCCGTGGATACCACCTGCTCGACGATTTTTTCGGTCTCGTCATAGTAGCTCGCGCGCACATTGAAGATGTAGCGGTTGAACGGTGCGCGCAGCAGTTCGGCTCCGGTAAATGGTCCGAAAAACGGCACCTTCGCTTCGGTGAAGATCGGAACTGCAACCGAGCTGGTCGGCGTGCCGACGTAACCGAACAGCGCGAAGACTTTGTTCTCCTCGATCAGCTTCTTCGTATTAGGTCCGGTGATGGTCCCCTCGTACTTGTCGTCCAGGGTGATCAGCTCGATCTTTCGGCCGTGAACTCCGCCGCGCGCATTCACGTTGTCGAAGTAGGCCTTCGCCCCGTTGCGCATCTGGATTCCGAGCTCGGCAGCGGCACCGGTCAGCGCGACCGACTGGCCGAGCAGCACGGTGTCGTTGCTGACTCCGTTTTCGGCGACGGCAGACGAAGGCAACGCAGCCGCCAGCGCGGCCATGATCCAAAGAGTTGCAAAGCGAAGCATGTCCATCTCCTTGCGTGAGCGCGATGTTCCCGTGCCAGACGCGCGATTGGTAACGTTGCGTTTCCGGTGCGTGGGCATCCGTTTATTGTCGGGGCTGCACTTATATTCCGACGTTCAGAAAATCGGGGTGTTGTACCAGCTTCGGCACGTCGAGCTCGTGCCATGCTTTGCCGCTCGAATCGGTATATTCGGCCCTCACCCAGGGCGCCATCTTGTCGGTGTCACGCCGGTGCTGCAATTGTTCAGAGCCGTGCATGCCCAGCACGCGCTCAACCAGCAGCGCGGCGCTGACGCGGTATTTGCTGTGAAGCAGCAGCAGGCGCGCCGTTTCGGTAGGTGCCGAAGGCGCCGCGCCGAGGAACGCCGCGAAGTCGACGACGCTGTAGAGATTGCCGCGGATATTCGCTACGCCCGCAAACCATGCGTGTGTCAGCGGCACCGGCGTGATCGGCGGAACCGGGATGACTTCGCCGGCATCCACAAGATCGACGAGCCATCCGGCTTTGCCGATCTGCACTCCCAGCTTGGAGGCTGCCTGGCCCGCTTCCAGATTCACCAGGCGAGCCGATAGCTTGCGCTGGTATTCCCGAAGTGAAAGCCTATCGCTCATCGATTATCCGAGAGCGGAAATCTTGGCCAGCAGATCCGCTTTCTTGATCGGCTTGACGAGGTAGTCTTTCGCGCCCTGCCGCATGCCCCATACCCGGTCCGTTTCCTGGCCTTTCGACGAGACTATGATGATGGAGATGTGTTTGGTCTCAGGGTCCTTGCTGAGGATCCGCGTCGCCTGAAAACCGCTCTGTCCCGGGAGCACCACGTCCATCAGCACCAAATCCGGCTTGATTTCCTTCACTTTGCTCAGCGCTTCTTCCGCGGTACCCGCAATGACGACGGCATAACCGCTACCCTCCAGTATGTCACTCAGCAGCTTGCAGTCGGTCGGCGAATCATCGACGATCAGGATCTTGTTGATGGGCATGGTGCTGGCCTTTCGCGAATGAAATTATGATTGGGACCGGTTCAGATGCTGTTGTACCGCTTGAACCAGGGTTTCTCTGGTAAAGGGTTTGGTCAAGTAATTATCCGAACCGGCAAGCCT
>DASYSI010000535.1:0-2211 GCA_036003485.1 Burkholderiales bacterium
CCTTCCCTTGTCGGTAAGCGGCCGCTGATGGTCGCAGTCGTCATCGCTCTTCGAACGCGCGTCGTCACGGGAGAAATCCGTCGACGTATGGCGGAAGTAGATGACGTAGCCGCCGTTGCGCAGCTCGCCAAGCAGGGCGGCCGGAGGCAGGACCTTCACCGGGGTCGCGGTGCGACCCGCAGCTGGCTTCGGCGGAGCCTCGAACTGCAGCGGCTGTGCTTCGGACGTGGCAGTGAAAATCCAGGTCGTGAACGCCAGCACCACACAGCTGAACTTTGCGCTAATCTTCATCGTCTACTCGAGGGTAAGCATACTTCAAATCAACGTCGATCATCAAATGTGCAAGCGGTATACGGTGAACAAAATTCCACCGAGTGTTGGCTGTCAGATGAATTAAACTTGTATTTATTGTGTCTTCAGAGGAAAAACGAACATGCAAAGCACGATCACTGAAATTGCCGATGATGTATTCCGGATTTCGACCTTCGCCCCGAATTATCAAATTCAGATGAACCAGTTTCTAATCAAGGACGACGAACCCTTTCTCATGCATACGGGGATGCGCAAGATGTTTCCGACAACTCTGCAGGCCGTTACAAGCGTGCTCGCGCCGCACGACTTGCGCTGGATCGGCTACAGCCATTTCGAACCCGACGAGTGTGGCGCGCTCAATGACTGGCTCAAAGCGGCGCCCCACGCGCAGGCGGTGTGCAGCTTCGTCGGCAAACTCGTCATGCTCGATGATTTCGCCGACAGGCCGGCGCGTGCGCTTAACGATGACGAGGTGCTCGAAATCGGCAGTCGCCGCCTGCAGTTTCTATCCACGCCGCATGTGCCGCATAGCTGGGATGCGGGCCTTTTCTTCGAGCAGCGCGATGCTACGCTGCTCTGCTCCGACCTCTTCTTCCACCCCGGCGATCCGGCACCTCTGATTGAATCTGACATCGTCGGACCTGCAGCGGCGGCGATGGGTGCAAATCTCAACGGTCCGATGTCGAAGGACATGCCTTATACGCCCTATACGGACGCGACGCTCGAGCGGCTTGCCAGCCTCAATCCGCGCACTTTGGGCGTCATGCACGGCAGCTCATTCCGCGGTGACGGCGCGGCCGCGATCCGCGAACTGGCGCACGCGATTCGAAAAACATATGGCTCGACGAGCCAACCACAAGCCGGAATTGCTCAGAGCACACTACTTTAAACGCATGAGCCCATATTGCAGCAGCAATCGAAAAAGGAAACTCGACCATGAACGATGTCTCTCCGCAAGCCTTCATTGATGCTTTAACCGGTTACCAGAAAACTGCCGCACTGAAAGCGGCGGTCGAGCTCGATCTGTTTACCGCCATTGCTAACGAGGCTGGCGACCTCGAGCGCATTGCCGGGCGCGTGCAAGCAGCGCAGCGCGGCGTGCGGATCCTCTGCGATTATCTGACGGTACACGGCTTCCTGGAGAAAGAGTCGGGCCGCTATCGGTTGACGCCATCGACTTCGGTGTTTCTTACGACTTCTTCGCCCGCGTGCATGGGCAGCATCGTGGACTTCCTTGCATCCCCCGAGATCATCGCGCTCTGTCTGGAAGACCCGGCGTCACTCGTGAGGAATGGCGGGTCTCCGGGACTCGGCACTATCGCTTCCGACAATCCGATCTGGGTCAAATTCGCGCGCGCGATGGTGCCCTTCATGGCGCCGACCGCACAAGGCATCGCGAAACAGGTCAGCGCATGGCCGAAGCCCCCAAAGCGCGTGCTCGACATCGCGGCCGGGCATGGACTCTTTGGCATTGCAATCGCGCAAGCGGTTCCGCAGGCGCAGGTCGTCGCGACCGACTGGCAAGCGGTACTCGAAGTGGCGCAGGAAAATGCCGGGGCCGCCGGTATCAGCGCGCGTTACCACACGATCGCGGGCAGCGCGTTCGATGTCGACTGGGGCAAAGATTTCGACCTCGTTCTGCTTACCAACTTCCTGCATCACTTCGATCCACCGACTTGCGTGCAGTTGCTCTCGAAAGTGCGCGGAAGCCTCGCCGCCGGAGGACGCGCGCTCGCCGTCGAATTCGTACCCAACGAAGATCGCGTGTCGCCGCCTTTTCCTGCCGAGTTCGCTTTCGTGATGCTCGCATCCACGCCGCGAGGCGACGCCTACACCGCGCGCGAGTACGAGCAGATGGGCCGCGACGCCGGTTTTGCGAAAATCAACGCGACGCCGCTG
>DASYSI010000536.1:0-6789 GCA_036003485.1 Burkholderiales bacterium
TCGAGGCTGAAGAACGCGACCGCATCCTTTATTCCGCAGCCGATGCCGGCTTTATCAGTCAGAACGTACATCTCTTTTGCGCCTCGGAAGGACTCGCCACGATCGTGCGTGGATTGGTTGACCGTCTGGAGTTAGCCAAACTAATGAAACTCGATCAGAGTCAGCACGTAATTTTGGTGCAAAGTGTTGGCTATCGGGCCGGAATACATTGATACAACGGACGGTGATGATCGGCATTATCTGGCCTGCCTCATTTGCCTGATGTCAACGACTGAAGAACAACTGCGCGTTGCGGCCAAGGCTTTTGAGGGTATCGCTGACGGCCTGATCATTGCGGACGCGCAGCGGCGGATCATTGCGGTCAACCATGCCTTCACCCTGATCACTGGCTATAGCGCCGACGAGGCAATCGGCAGGACACCGCGCTTCTTACAATCGGGCCGTCACGATGCGGCGTTCTACGCGCAAGTGTGGCAAACGATCGAGAATAACGGAAGCTGGAGGGGCGAAATCTGGGACCGCCGCAAAAACGGCGAAATCTACCCCGAGCTGCTTAGTATCAGCGCAGTGCGCGACGCCGCCGGCGTGGTCGCGCACTATGTCGGAATATTCAACGACATCTCGAGCCTCAAGGAGTACGAGGCGCGCCTGCTTTATCTCGCACACCACGACGCGCTCACTCAGCTCGCAAATCGCACGTTATTTGAAAAGCGCGTCAACGATGCCATACCGCGGGCACGGCGCAACAGCACGCTCTTGGCCATCCTGTTTCTCGACCTCGACCGTTTCAAGTATATCAACGACGCCGTCGGCCACGCGGGCGGCGACGTCCTGCTGCAGGCGGTTGCAGCGCGTCTCACCGAAACGGTGCGCGAGATCGACTTGGTTGCGCGTTTCGGCGGAGACGAATTCGCGGTCATGCTCGACGAGTTAAATGGAACTCAGGACGCAGCCGTCGTTGCGCAGAAACTGCTCGATGTCGTGGAGCGGCCCTTTCGCATTGGTGATCGGACATTCGACGTCTCGGCGAGCATCGGCATCAGTTGTTATCCCGCGGATGGCGGCGACATTTCCGCGCTGCTCAAGTGCGCCGATACCGCTTTGTATGGCGCCAAGAGCCGGGGCCGCAATGCTTATCAATTCTTCACGGCGGATAATAAGCGCCTGTGTGGCTGAATCCCTGGTATCCCGCTCGCGCTTTGATGCCAGTTCAGTATGTTTCTGATTCCTGAGCCGCTGATACGTTGATTTTCAGATAGATCTCGGCGATCATCCCAAGCCGTGCGCAAGAACCTAATCACGAGCGAAGGCTAACCGATGCAGACCAGTTTCACGCCCATTAGTGGCCTGCTGGGGGGAATGCTGATCGGACTCGCAGCAGTGCTGCTGCTGCTCGCGAACGGCCGCATCGCAGGCATTAGCGGTATCGTCGGGGGACTGTTAACCCGAGCCACCGCAGACATGGGTTGGCGCGTGGCTTTCGTGGCGGGACTGTGGCTTGGGGGGATTGTCTATTGGCTCGTTTGCGGCGAAGTATTCGCGGTCCAGTTGGCCGCCACGTGGCCGGTGATGCTGATTGCGGGCCTGCTGGTCGGATTCGGCACGCGCATGGGCGGCGGTTGCACGAGCGGCCATGGCGTGTGCGGCATTGCGCGGTTATCGAAGCGCTCGACCGTTGCGACCCTGGTCTTCATGGGAGCCGGCATCGCCACGGTCTTCGCGACCCGGCACGTGCTCGCTTGAGCAAAGCCCAATGATGGCCACGAGAAGCAATACATGGCAGCTTTTCTTCGCCGTGCTTTCAGGCATTCTGTTCGGACTCGGTCTCGCCGTGTCCGGAATGGTAAATCCCGCCAAAGTACTGGGATTTCTTGACGTGGCCGGCGATTGGGATCCGACACTTGCGTTTGTGATGGCCGGCGCGCTCGCGGTAACAACGCCGGCGTTCCGCGTTGTGCTCAAAAGGCCCGGACCCTGGTTTGCGTCCCGCTTCGCATTGCCCACCAAGACCGACCTTGAGCCGCGCCTCGTGCTGGGTGCGGCATTGTTCGGTATCGGCTGGGGGCTTGCAGGATTGTGTCCTGGCCCGGCCGTTACGGATCTCGTCACAGCCCGTGGCAGCGTCTTGTTGTTCGTCGCAGCTATGCTTGCCGGCGCCATGTTCTATGACTGGCTTGACGCGCGGATAAAAAGCTAGGGCAGCTGAGATAGATTTGTTACTCATCACACGCTAGGGTGCGCAGGGAATCGGAATACCGGGTCGATGGGTCCGGTCACAAGCATGAAGGTACAGATAAACTTCATATCCAACACTCATGGGACATGACAATCGCTCGCGCGCTCGATGCCATGTCACGTGCGAACTTCGGCTTCGACCGTCTGCGAACGAAACAACTTATAGAGCTCAAACCACGCCAGGCCGATTGCGGCCGCGCCCAATGACAATCCCAGTTGCATCAGACTCAATGCCGCCAGCTGGAAAAGATCGCGCAGATACGGCACATAGAGTACCACGCTCAACGCAGCGAGCGCTCCGCCGATTACCCACCACAGTGCTGGGTTCGAATCGGAGAACGTCCTCAGGAAAGGACGTGTTCGGGAACGGCTGGCGAGAATCAAACCCAGATTCCCATAAATGATGGTGGCAAATGCCATCGCGCGCGCTTCCCGCTCGCTCCCATGTGCTAACCCGTAAGCGTACACCGCGGCAACCGCCAGTAACACCCCTGTGCCTTGGAGCACATTCAGCAATACGGTGGAAAAATCGAATAGGTGGACGTCGGGTGCGCGCGGAGGACGGCGCATCGCAGATTTCTCGCTCGGCTCCGCCTCGAATGCAATCGAACAGGCCGGATCGATGACAAATTCGAAGAATACGATGTGCACCGGGAAAAATGCCATAGGCCATCCAAAGAGCAATGGAACAAAGGCCATTCCCGCGATCGGTATATGAACCGCGATGAGATAAGACATTGCATGGGCAATATTGCGATAGATCCTGCGGCCGAGCCGCACCGCCTGCACGATCGAATCAAAATCGTCATTCAACAACACCAGCGACGAGGCTTCGCGCGCGACATCCGTGCCTCGTCCGCCCATTGCAATACCGATGTCCGCCGCCTTGAGCGCGGGTGCATCATTCACGCCGTCACCGGTCATCGCGACGATTTCGCCGTTCGCCTTGAACGCTTCGATCAAGCGTAATTTCTGCTCAGGAACGACGCGGGCGAAAATGCTGGTCGCTTTGATGCGCTTTCTCAGTTCGCTGTCGTTCATAGTCTGCAGTTCAGGACCGGAGAGCGCGGTATCATTCGTCAATCCAATCTGACGAGCGATGGAGCGCGCGGTTGCCGGATAATCCCCGGTGATCATGACCACCCTGATACCGGCGCCGTGGCATTCGCGCACGGCAGCGGCAACCGTTGGCCGCACCGGGTCGGCAAGGCCGATCAAACCCAGCCATTCGAATTCGAATGCTTCCGGAGATGCGGGCCACGCAGCTCCGCGGAAAACCGCCTTGGCGACAGCGAGCACCCGCAGCCCCTCATTCGCCATGCGCATCACGTGCGCATCGAGCGCTTGTTGTTTCTCGGGAGTGAGCCGACATAGTTTGGCGACTGCCTCCGAAGCGCCTTTCGTCGCAACGAGAAAACTGCCGTCGCATTGAGCGCCGCTCCAACCGTGAGTGTGCGCGAGCAGTTGCGCCGACAGCGCGTACTCTTTAACGAGCATCCATTCCCTGTGGCGTCTGCGTTGCTCGGGGATCTCACGATCTGCAGTCTCGACAATCGCCTTTTCCATCGGATCGAAGGGATTGATCTCACATGCGAGCACGCCGATTTCGATGAGTTCCTTGCATTCGGCGGGCAACGGCTCATCGCGCGCGCATTCGATTTCGTGCAGCCGTCCACAGGCAAACAGCTGTTTGACGGCCATGCGGTTTAGCGTGAGCGTACCCGTCTTATCGACGCACAGTACGGTCGCCGATCCTAACGTTTCTATTGCGGGCATGTGCCGCGTCAGCACGCCGTGGCGCGATATGCGCCATGCACCCAGCGCAAGAAACACCGTGAGGACAACCGGAAATTCCTCGGGCAAGATAGCCATGGCCAACGTCACCCCGGCAAGCAGCCCCGCGAGCCAACTGCCGCGCATCAAGCCGTAAATCAGTACCACGAGTGTGCACAGGATCAGCCCCGCGACCGCAAGCCGACGGACGACCCTGCCGGTTTCGCGTTGCAGCGGCGTGGGACCGGCATCAATCGCCTGCAATGCCTTGCCAATCCTGCCGAACTCAGTGTGCGTCCCGGTCGCCAAGACCTCCGCGACGCCCTGGCCTTGCACCACCATCGTGCCCGAGTAGACAAACGGCAGGCCGTCGCCGCCTGGACGAGCGATGCGCGCGTACCCTAGCTTAACCAACTTGTCGACTGCAACCGATTCCCCTGTCAACAGCGATTCGTCGGCGCGCAGGTCGTTCGCCGCAAGCAGCACACCATCGGCTGGCACCCGATCGCCTTCCTTCAGCATGATGATGTCGCCGCGCACCACTTCGCGGCCCGCGATACGCGTCGCCACGCCGTCGCGAATCACCAACGCACGCGGGCTCGACAAGTCGCGCAACGCCTCGAGCGCGCGCTCCGTCTTGCGCGTCTGGTAGATCGTGATCCCCATCACGACGACAATCGACGCGAACAGAACCAACGCTTCGCGCAGGTCCCCGAGCACGAGGTAAATGGTGCCGGCAGCGACCAGCAAAAGAAACATCGGCTCGCGCACGACCTCGAGCGCAATCACCACGATGCCCCGTTTCCGCCCAACAGGCAGCTCGTTATGGCCTTCGGCCGCGAGCCGAGCCCGAGCTTCGTTTTGCGTCAGGCCGATATAGGACGAGCCGTCGGCCAGGGCCGATGCGGGGGCGCGCACTTCGGATGTCGCATGTCTGGGATTGACGATTTTCACCACGCGATTATTGATGCGTAATCGCAATATGTTAATTGACTTGGGTCAATCGGCATCCTCGCATGATGTCTTCACGAGCGCGATAGTTTAATATCGATCAAACGTCATCGCGCATTTCGTCCGGGAGCTGCCTCAAACAGCCAGGATCGGTCTCGCACTTGCTAAGAGCGAGCCCCTTCGTCCTCGTAATAGGTCCGAAACTGCATTAGGTGAAAGCCCGGAGCGTCGACGGCACCACGAGCTTCATTATTTTTCTATGCCCTGTGCGCTTCGGGCTTCCGATCGAGCATGATCATGCTTCGCAGCTCCCGAAAGCGCGCCTCGACATCGTCACCGAAAAGCGGATCCGGCCCTGGCGGGATAGCAGCCACGACCGCCGACCAGTCCTCTTCGGTCAGCAGTTCGGCCGCGCGCGGGAGTACATTCGTCTCTTCCTGGGCGAGGTGATGACGATAGTAGACGAGATAAGTAGCGGCGGCGGCCTCGACCGCTGCGCGTTTGACCACCACCTCTCCCGAGATGTTATCGAAGTGTTTACGCAGTTGGTCTCCCGCAAAGGCGATCACGCGATGCTCCTGCAACAGCCGGTTAATCGGCAACTCCATCTTCGGATCCCTGGCTAACAGGCGTGCAAATGCAACGTCCTCGCACGGATGATGATACCGGCCGGCGTAATGCTGGAGATATAACACCGCATCCCGTATAAGGTTGTAATCCGGATCGCCGCCGCCGTGGAAAACGTCCATCTGAGCTTCCAGGAAATCCAGCAACTGCGCGAACCGCACATGATCTCGATGCCAGGCATGCACTGGCCAGGGAATAAGAACCGATGAGCGACTCGGCTTGCGGCCGGCCTTAGTCACGCCACGTGCCTTCCTGCCATTCGCAGTCGGAGCAGTACTCGAGGCCCGGGCATTTGCCTTGGCGGCGTGCAAGGCACGCGCGCTCTCCGCGCGCAGGACAAAGCAGTCTCGAGAAGTACGCGTAGTCGTTACACGAAAAAATCGGGATGGCCCAGCCGAGCGCTGTATCAAAGTAGTTCATGACTGTCCTCCATTCGCAACGTCGATGTGGGAATTATTACCAGCGGGCAACGTATTGAAGTTGACATGGATCAACGTTCGGCGCCGCGGTTACGCGGAGCTCACGCGACGATCCTCTACCGCGCCGATCCCGCGATTAGGGCGGCCCGACATTGGGCATGAAAGCGACCTTAAATGGTTTCCGCGACCATTGCGATTGCGCCGCACGGGCATTCCGCGGCGCACAGGCCGCATCCCTTGCAATAATCATAGTTGAATTCGAAGCGTTTGCCAGGCCCGAACTTGATTCGAGCTTGGCTAATGATCCCTGATGATCGCCAGTTTGGAGGCCCCCGGGCGCGCGCCTTCGCTCGTCTCGTGACGGCGCAGCAGCGTCGGCATCAGCCAGGCGAGCGCGATCAATAAGAGTGCTGCCGCAATCAGCACGAACCCCGTCATTTGCGCTCGCCCTCGCCATCACCGCTGAGCAAGTGCTCCGCCTCGGCGTGCTCGCTCGCAGACAGGGGCTCGCGCTCGATGCGCTTGCGCCGCTCGCGCACAGTCCGCATCAGCATGACCAATCCCACCAGCAACACCAGCGGCGGACCGAACCACAAGAGCCACGTACTCGCTTTTAGGGGCGGACGATACAGCACGAAGTCTCCGATTTCAGGGACCACGGCTACCTTTACCTGACGCTCGCGCTTTTTGCGCTTTCTGTGCCTGCTCGATCGCATGCGCCGCATCCGGCGGCATGTAATTCTCATCGTGCTTGGCAAGGACTTCCGTCGCATCGAACACACCG
>DASYSI010000537.1:0-9128 GCA_036003485.1 Burkholderiales bacterium
GGTCGAATGAGGGTCCCTCGAGAAAACTGCCCGCGGGAACGCCGCCCCCGCCCGCGGCGATGCGCTCGGCGGGCACGTCGCTCTTGCGCAGGTTCTGCGGCACGGCGGCGAAGACTTCAGTTTCGATGATCTGGGGAGGGGCGAACATGATGGGAGGGTCCCGTAAGTCCCGTAAACCGGAGCTACGATTATATGCGAGTAAGAGTGCCTAACATAATGAAACACGTGATGCGCTGTCACGATTTTGGCTCAGGGCTAGAAGAAAGGCCCGCCGCTTAGTCATTCTAAGCAAGGGACTTTCGACAACGCCATGGGCCAAAACTCGTGCCAGCCCGAAGGGTTGCAGCCAGAATCGGCGATGGCCGCGTTGCTCGTCTTGGCAATAGAATGACTATTGCCTTCACCGGGCGCCTTGCCATCACCAATTCTGGCGGCAACGCACACGTGTTTCATTATGTTAGGCACTCTAAGGTTGCTCGCGTATCGTATGGCATTCTCCGTCCCCGCTGAGTTCGTCAAATCGTTCCGCTCCGCGGCGCCTTATATCCACGCCTTCGGCGGCCGCACTTTTGTGGTGGCGTTTGGCGGGGAAGTGGTCGCCGACAGCAGATTTATCGCTCTCATACACGACTTGAATCTGCTGGCGAGTCTCGGTGTACGGCTGGTTCTGGTTCACGGCGCGCGGCCGCAGATCGAGTCGCGCCTGGCACACCTCAAACATCGCACGCATTACATTAACGGTCTGCGCGTCACCGACGATATCGCGCTGTCGTGCGCCAAGGAAGCGAGCGGCAGAATACGCGTCGAAATCGAGGCTTTGTTGTCGATGGGTCTGCCGAATTCGCCGATGGCGGGGGCCGACATCCGTGTTGCGAGCGGTAATTTCGTGACGGCCAAGCCGATTGGCGTGCTCGATGGGGTGGATCTCGAGCATACGGGTGAAGTGCGCAAGATAGACGCGGTTGGCATCCGGGATCGGCTCGAGCACAACGAACTGGTATTGTTGTCGCCGCTCGGGTACTCGCCGACCGGCGAAATCTTTAACGTTGCACTTGAGGACGTCGCCGTGTGTACCGCAGTCGCGCTCAAAGCGGAGAAGCTGATATTTTTGGTTGATTCGGCGGGTGTGGTCACGGGCAAGCGCGCAGAGTTAAAGCACGAGCTGACCTGCAGCGAAGCCGAGCGTCTGCTGGCCCGCGGCGGTGCGGTGACGGAAGACGTCAGGCTCTATCTGCCGCGCGCGGTGAGCGCATGCCGCGCCGGGGTCAAGCGTGCGCATCTGATTTCGCGCCACGCAGACGGCGCGCTGCTGCTCGAATTGTTTACCCATCGCGGCGTGGGCACCATGGTAACGCAGGATCCGCTCGAGAAACTGCGCCCGGCGCGCATCGATGACATCGGCGGCATTCTGCGCCTGATCGAGCCGCTCGAGGTCGACGGCACGCTGGTCAAACGCAACCGCGATCTGCTCGAAATGGAAATCGAGCGTTTCTTCGTGCTCGAACACGATCGGGTGATCATCGGCTGCGCAGCGCTGTATCAGTTCGACCACGGCATGGCCGAGCTCGCGGGTCTTGCCGTGCATCCGGATCACCGCCGCGCCGGTGCCGGCGAGCGTTTGTTGCAAGCGGTCGAAGTGCGCGCCAAACAGCGCAAGGTGAGGCGATTGTTCGTTCTTACGACGCGCACCGCGCACTGGTTCATCGAGCGCGGTTTCAACGCAGCAAACGTGTCGGAGCTGCCGCGGCGCAAGCAGGATTTATACAACTACCAGCGCCGCTCGCAAGTGTTCATCAAGAACTTGTAGCGCAGCCAAGCTCGCTTCTGGTCTAGTGGGGAGGGCGATGCCGCAACAACCCGTCGACGCCGCAGTTTGGCATGCAGGCTCATTTCGCGAGGGCATGTGAGACTTTTGCCGCAACTTTCTTCGCTGCGCGTCAAGCTAATCATCGCCGCCATCGCGGTGCAGGCGTTGATGCTCGCCGCTATCATCGCCAAAGGCATCGACGTCATGAGCGCGAAACTGGAGGATCGCGCGCAATTGCAGCTCGTCGAAGACAAGAAGCTGCTCGTCACCTCGCTCGCAGTGCCGCTCAAGCGTCGCGACATAGCTGCAATCGACGCAATACTGGCTCAGGCGCGCAGCGACGACAATATTGCGTACCTGGTGGTGTTCGACGTTGCGGGCAATGTGGTTGCGCGCAGCGGCTGGGATGCGGCCGCGCCGCTGCCGCCGCTAACCACTCAATTGCGCGACGCCGCGAGCCTTGATCGCGGGCGCTTCGACTCCGAAGTCAAGGTCCAACTGAACGACGAAGTCGTCGGAAACGTGCGCTTTGGGTTAGCGACGGCATTCCTGCAGACCGCGCGTGCCGATCTGCTGAGGCAAGCGCTCGCCACTGGCGGTACTGCAATGGCGGTATCGGCGCTGTTGATCGCGATGGTTGGCATCTGGCTGACCCGTAATCTGAATCAGTTGACGCGCGCCAGCGAACGCGTCGCCGAGGGTGATTTTACTGTCCGCTTGCCGGTCGAGAGCAACGACGAGATCGGCAGGCTCACGGCAGGGTTCAATGTGATGTCCGAGGCATTGCGCAACCGCATCGAAGCGCTTGCCGCAAGCGAAGCGAAATTTCACGCGATTGCGGACCATTCGTACGACGTTGAACTGTGGATCGGCACCGAAGGCAGGCTGATCTGGATCAATCCACGCGTCTACGACATGTTCGGCTATACCCCGGAAGAATGCCTCGCGATGGAGAGCTTTCCGGCCGCGCTCGTCGATCCCGAGGACGTCTCACGCACGATCCGGCAAATTCGTCAGGCGCTGCGCGGCAATGCAGGGCAGGATTTCGAATTCCGCGCGCGGCGCAAGGACGGCAGCCTGCTGTGGGGTGCAGCCGACTGGCGCCCGATTTACGGCGGCAACAAGGATTACCTCGGTATCCGGATCAGCATACGCGACGTGAGCCAACGGCGCGAAGCCGAGCACCGGCTCGCCGCGACTGTCGTCGAGTTGCGCCACTCGCAGTCGGTACAGGAGGAGTATTTGAAGCGGGCGCAGGACGAGCATGCGCGGCTGTCGGCGCTCTTGTCGGCGATGGAGTTCGGTATTTTGTTTGTGAACAGGGGCAACGAGGTGGTTTACTTCAATCCCGCATTCAGCCGGCTGTGGCAGATCCCGCGCACGGCGCACTTGATTGGCGGTCATCCACTGCAGGCGCTCGAGCATTCGGCCTCGGCGCTGGCGCGGCCCGAAGATCAAATGCCGCATCTTTTCGCGCTGCGCGACGGTGGCGAAACACCCGGAAACTACGAGATTCAGTTGGCCGACGGCCGGCTGATTACCCAGCAGTGTTATACGGTCGAAGACATCAATGGCGATCGGGTTGGCCACATCTGGATGTTCGAGGACGTCACGCTCGAGCGGCAGACGGCTGAGCAGCTGGTTAATCTCGCCGAGCGCGACGCACTTACAGGCCTCTACAACCGGCATCGCTTCAACGAGGAATCGTCACGCATGATCGCCGAGGCGCAACGCAGCAACTCGCGGCTCGCGCTGCTCTACTTCGACCTTGATGAGTTCAAGTTTATCAATGACACATTCGGTCACCGCGCGGGCGACGCCATGCTGATCCGCGTAGCCGGAGATGTCGCAAGCCAGGTGCGGCGCAATGAAATCTTCAGCCGTATGGGCGGCGACGAATTTGCGATTCTGGTGCCGGATGCTGCCGACAACATGCTGCGTGTTCTCGCCGAGCGCGTTGTGCGTTCGATTTCGATGCTGAAATTCGAGTTCGAAGGGCAGAGTCTGCGGCTGACTACGAGTCTCGGCATCGCTATCTTTCCCGACCATGCCGCGACCGTTGATGAGCTGGTCGCGCATGCCGACACCGCAATGTACCAGGCCAAGGAAGCAGGCAAGAATGCATGGCGCCACTACCGCCGCGAACTCGATTCGTCGCGCGAAATGGTGACGCGGCTGTCATGGAACGATCGCATTGCCCATGCACTTGAGCATAATTTAATGCGGCTTAATTTCCAGGGCATCTTCGACGCTGGAGATAATTCGCTCGCGCATTACGAAGTGCTGGTACGCATGGTCGATCAGGACGATTCGACGAAGATCCTGATGCCGGGGCAGTTCATTCCCTATGCCGAGAAAAGCGGCAAGATTCTCGACATCGACCGCTGGGTGATCAAAACCAGCATCGAGCTGCTTTCCGATGTCAGTGTGCCGTCGCTCGCGATCAATATTTCCGGCCGTTCGTTTGACGAACCGACGCTGCCGCAGTATATCGCCGAGCAGCTAAGGCGTTGCGGCGTCGCGCCGCGCCGGTTGCTGGTCGAGCTCACCGAAACGTCCGCGGTATCCGATCTGCACGATGCACGGCGCTTTATCGATGCGCTGCGCCATACCGGCTGCCGTATCTGCCTTGACGACTTCGGGACCGGCTTCTCGTCGTTCGCGTATCTCAAGCATCTGCAGGCGGACGCGGTCAAAATCGACGGACTGTTCATCCGCAACCTGCCCGATGATTTCGATAACCAGATTTTCGTCAAGGCGATTGTGGCGGTTGCGCGCGGCATGGGCAAGGTCACCATCGCCGAATGCGTCGAGGATGCGCAGACTCTCGACATGCTCAGGGGATTCGGCGTGGACGAGGTGCAGGGTTTTTTCCTCGAACGCCCGCATCCCGATTACAAGCGTCGCGGCCACGCCCCTGTCTCCAGCGGGGAATTCAGGCTTTCCTGATAGAATTCCAAACTGCGCGCAGTAATAATTCCGTAACATCTGGTCGTTAATCTGGAGCGTGGCATGGCAAGAACGGTCAAATGCGTTAAGCTCGGACGCGAAGCCGAAGGGCTCGATTTTCCGCCGTATCCGGGTGAGCTCGGCAAGCGGATATTTGAGAACGTATCGAAACAGGCGTGGAAACAGTGGCTCGAACTGCAGAAGATGCTGGTCAACGAGAACCGGCTCAATCTTGCCGACAAGAAAGCGCGCGACTATCTGGCCCAGCAAATGGACAAGCATTTTTTTGGCGAGGGTGCCGACGCCGCGCAGGGCTACGTACCTCCCGCGCCTAAGTAAAGCAGGCCTGGAGCTCCCGCGACTGGCAAACTGAAAGCCGCGCCTCAGCGCTCAACCATGGGTTGGGCTGACGCCGTGATCTCACATTAGTCCGCAATGCCTAAACGATACGTCGCGCCCGAGCTCTATCTTAATCGCGAGCTCGGTCAGCTCGAGTTCAACCGCCGCGTGCTCGCGCTGGCCGAAGACCGCCGCATTCCTGCGCTCGAGCGCCTGCGTTTTCTATGTATCGTCGACAGCAATATCGATGAGTTCTTCGAGATCCGCATTGCGGGGCTCAAAGAGGAAATCGCCGCCAATGCGCCGGCCGGCCCGGATGGCATGGCGCTCAGCCAGGTGTTCAGCCAGGTCGCATCCAAAGCGCAGGATCTTGTCGCGCGTCAGTACCAGGTGCTCAATGACAGCGTGCTGCCGCAGTTGGCTTCCGAAGGCATACGCTTTCTGCGGCGCGGCGATTGGAATACGGCACAAAAGGAATGGGTCAAAAGCTATTTTTTCCGGGAGCTGATTCCCGTACTGACGCCGATCGGGCTTGATCCCGCGCATCCTTTCCCGCGGCTGCTCAATAAAAGCCTCAATTTTGTCGTCGAACTCGAGGGCAAGGATGCGTTTGGGCGCAAGTCGAGCATGGCGATTGTGCAGGCGCCGCGCGTGTTGCCGCGTGTCATTGCCTTGCCCCACTCGATTTCGCGTTGCGAGTATGGTTTTGTATTTTTGTCGTCGATCCTGCACGCTCATGTTGCAGAGCTCTTTCCGGGTATGACGGTCGCGGGCTGTTATCAGTTTCAGCTCACGCGTAACAGCGATCTTTACATCGACGAAGAAGAGTTGCGCGAGTTGAAAAGTCTGCGCAAGGTGCTCCAGGGTGAATTGACGCAGCGGCAATACGGCGATAGCGTGCGCCTCGAAGTCGCAGATTCGTGCTCGCCGCGCATGGCCAACGCGCTGCTGCAGCAGTTCGGGTTGACCAATCAGGATTTCTATCAGGTCAATGGCCCGGTCAACCTGGTACGGCTGCTGCAGATTCCCGAACGCGTCGATCGACCCGATCTCAAATTTCCGGCCTTTATACCGGGAATCCCGCGCGAACTGACGCGTTTTCCCGGCATATTCGATTGCATCCGCAAGAGCGATATCCTGTTACATCACCCGTATCAATCGTTCCTTCCGGTACTCAAGTTTATCGAACAGGCAGCGCACGATCCGCAGGTAGTCGCGATCAAACAGACCGTATACCGCACTGGGGCGCAATCGGAGATGATGGAATTGCTGATGCAGGCGGCGCGTAATGGCAAGGCGGTAACCGTGATCCTCGAGCTGATGGCGCGCTTCGACGAGGAAGCCAACATCAACTGGGCACAGCGGCTGGAAGAAGTGGGCGCGCACGTGATCCATGGCGTGGTCGGGCACAAAACGCACGCCAAGATGGCGCTGGTAGTGCGGCGCGAGAACAGTCACTTGCAGCGCTACGTTCATTTGTCAACCGGCAACTATCACTCGCGCACCGCAATGCTCTACACAGACTTCGGACTGCTTACCTGCAACGCAGAAATCTGTTCCGACGTCAACGATGTGTTCATGCAGCTGACGGGGTTGGGCAAGGCGATGAAACTGAAACATCTGTGGGAATCGCCATTCACGCTGCATCAGCGCAGCATAAAGGCGATCCAGACCGAGACCAAGAACGCTGCCGCCGGCCGCAAAGGGCGCATCATCGCCAAGATGAACGCGCTGCTCGAACCTGAGATCATTGCGGCGCTCTACGAGGCATCGCAAGCGGGGGTCGAAATCGATCTGATCGTGCGCGGAGTGTGCGCGTTGCGGCCCGGGATGCCGGGAGTTTCTGAGAACATCCGCGTACGCTCGATTCTGGGCCGCTTTCTTGAGCACACCCGTGTGTTTTATTTCCATAACGACGGCGCCAAAGACGTCTATCTGGCCAGCGCCGACTGGATGGACCGCAACTTCTTTCGCCGTATCGAGATATGTTTTCCGCTGCTTGACCCGCGGCTCAAGAAGCGTGTGATCCGGGAAGGGCTCATGCCTTATCTTGCGCGCGATATCGAGGCGTGGGAAATGGAGGCGAGCGGTCAGTACAAACGCCGCAGGGGCAAGCACGGCAAAAAAGGCGATGTGCAAACCCTATCGCTGGAAATGCTCGCCGCAAAAATGTGATGGAGATAAAGATGGCGCAGGGATTTCGCGCCGCGCGGCCGGTCTAAGAGTGAGCGCGATTCGCAATCACCGGAGTGACAACGATGGATCTGATTTTATGGCGTCACGCCGACGCCGAGAATGGCAGTCACGACAGCGAGCGCAAGCTTACTGCGAAGGGCATCAAGCAGGCGGCACGCGTGGCAAAATGGCTGCGCGCGCGTCTGCCCGAGGATGCGGTGGTTCTGGCGAGCCCCGCCAAGCGCGCACAGCAGACAGCGCGTGCGTTTACCGCGGATTACAAGACGGTGACGGAGATCGGCACGTCCGCATCGGCGAAGGATGTAGTGATTGCGTGCGGCTGGCCCGGGAATGAGCGCACCGTGGTGGTTGTGGTCGGACATCAGCCGACCCTCGGCGAAACCGCGGCATTGTTGCTGACCGGCGCTGCGCAGCAATGGAGCCTCAAGAAAGGCGCTGTGGTGTGGATCGCCAGCCGTGCCGAAACCGGCGATGCGAGCGCCGTTCTGCGCGCTGCGATTTCACCCGATCTGCTGTGAGTGAGAATTGAAAAGCAGGCTTGATTTGATCTTTCATGCTGCGCGCCATCGACCTTCTTCTGCATTCCCAATTTCCCGCTCACGCTGCTTGCGCTTCGACGCCTGCTTCGAGTTCGCGCAACGATTTGATGTCGAGCTTGAAGCCGGCGGCGTTCCATTCCTCGATTTCTTCCTGCAGCGCTGTAACGGTCAGAGGATTGTTGGCGAGCCAGGCGCGGTCGATGCCCAGCCGCAAGGTGCGGTCATGCACCACGGCGCCAATTTCCGGTAGTGCAATGTCGGCACGGCTGCGGTAAATCAGCGCCGCCAGCCTTAACGCCATCACCATGCGCCAGTCGGCCGAGTCGGCGTCGCGTGTGAAGATTTTCTTGAGCGATCGGCGGTGCGCAAGTACCAGCGTCGAGAGCCGCCACTGTTCCATCTTCGAGAAGCCGGGCATGTCTGCGTTTTGCACGATGTAGGCCGAGTGTTTGTGATATCCACTGTAGGCGATCGAAATACCGATCTCATGAAGTTTCGCCGCCCACGATATGCAATGCGGCGCGCTATCATCGATTGCGTCGGCGCCGGCGGTGAAGCGCCGGTAGAGTGTGAGCGCGAGGCTCGCGACGCGCCGCGCCTGCCGTGAATCGACGTGATGGCGCTGCATGAATTGCGACACCGTGACATCGCGCATGTCATGGTGCTGAACGCGGCCCAGCAGATCATAGAGTATGCCCTGGCGCATTGAACCATCCGCCACGAGCAAAGATTCGATCGCGAGTTCCGACAGTGCCGCGTTCATGATCGCGAGACCTCCCGGCAGCACCGGCAGACGGTCGCTCCTCAGGCCCTTGAGGTCGAGCCGCTCGAGCTCGCCTGCTTTGATCATGGCGGAGCGCAGACGATCGAGACCGTCGGGCGTGATCCCGGACTCCGAATAGCCGTTCAATTGCAAGATCTCGGCGAGTGCGCGCGCGGTCCCCGAGGAGCCCACCGCCTGCTGCCAGTTGCCGCTGGCGAAACCGGCGACGATGGTCTGCAGCTCGTTGCGTGCCGCAAGCTCGGCGCGCTTCATCGCATTCTTGGTCAGCTTTCCATCGGGAAAGTATTTGAGGCTGTAGCTCACGCAGCCCATGTAGATGCTTTCGAGGCGCAGCGACTTCAATCCGCGACCTATGATGAACTCGGTCGAGCCGCCACCGATATCGACCACCAGCCGCTTGTCCTTGGATACCGGCAGGCTGTGGGATACGCCAAGATAAATCAGGCGTGCTTCCTCGCGTCCCGCCACGACTCCGATCGGAAAGCCCAGCGCGGCCTCGGCTTGTTTGAGGAAG
>DASYSI010000538.1:0-12510 GCA_036003485.1 Burkholderiales bacterium
GTATGGTAAGGGGATGGATATAGCTCTCGTAGAGGATGCCCAGCACCAGATAAATCACGAAAATCGACATCACCAGCAACATGCCCATTCCCGCAAGCGACGATTGGAATACCTGGGCCGCGCCCTGATAAGTTCCCACCAGCGTAGCCGGCGCCTGCAATTCGAGCATGGCAGCATTGATGCGCTTGATCGCATCGCCGAGCGCCTCGCCGGGCGCGAGATTGAACGATATCGTCACCGCCGGCAGTTGGCCGAGATGGCTGATGCTCAACGGGCCGACATTGCGCGTTAAACGCGCGACGGAATTCAACGGTACCAGCACGCCGGTGTTAGAGCGCACGTATAGAAGCGACAGCGCCGACGGATCCGACTGATACTTGGGGTCGAGCTCGAGGATGACCCAGTATTCGTTGCTTGGCGCGTAAATGGTCGAGACCTGGCGCTGCCCATAGGCGTTGTACAGCGTATTCTCGATCTGGGCTGCGGTAATACCCAGCGCGGATGCCTTTTGGCGGTCGATGTCGATCAGCACTTGCGGATTGGCGATCTGCAGATCACTCGTGACATCCTGAAAGCCGGGCAGGGTGGCAAGTTTCGCTTCGATGATCGGAACCCACTGGAAAAGTTGCTCGGTGTCGGCGTCCTGCAACGTGTACTGGTACTGGGTCTTGGTGAGTTGCCCGCCGATGCGGATGGTCGGTATATTTTGCAGGAACACCTTGAGTCCCGGGATCGTCTGCAGCTTCGGTCGCAGCCTTTGGATGATTTCATCCGGCGTACCGCGCTCGTGCCGCGGCTTTAATACGATGAACATCCGGCCCAGATTCAGTGACGAGGTCGAGCCGCCGACGCCGATAAACGCCATCACCGATTCGATCGCGGGATCGGCCTTGACGATGGCAGCGGCCTGCTGCTGCAGCCGTGCCATTGCGTCATACGAGACATCCTGCGCGCCTTCGGTAAAGGCGAATAACTGCCCGGAGTCTTCGCTCGGCAGAAAGTCCTTGGGCATCGTCGCGAACAGCCAGCCGGTCGCGACGAATATCAGCACGAAGATCACAACGGTGAAGCGCCGGTACCTGAGCACCCATTGCAGGGTCACGTCATAGGCGCGCTTCCACGCATCGAATGCGCGCTCGCTCAGCGCGTACAGCCGTCCGTGCTTCACGCCGTGTTCCGATTTCAACATGCGGCTGCACAGCATCGGCGTCAAGGTCAGCGACACGAAGCCGGACACGAGCACCGCCGCCATAATGGTTACCGCGAACTCGTTCAACAGCCGGCCAAGCATCCCGCTCATGAACAGCACCGGGATAAACACCGCAGCGAGCGAGATCGTCATCGACAAGATGGTGAAAGCGATCTCTTTCGAGCCGTCGAGCGTGGCCTGCATCGCGCTCTTGCCCATCTCCATATGGCGCGAAATATTCTCCAGCATGACGATAGCATCATCGACAACGAATCCGACACACAGGGTGAGCGCCATCAACGACAGGTTGTCGAGGCTGTAGTGGAACAGATACATGACCGAGAATGTGCCGATGATCGACATCGGCAGCGCCAGACTTGGAATCAGCGTGGCCGATACGTTGCGCAGGAACAGGAAGATCACCATCACTACGAGCGCGAGCGCGAGCACCAGGCTGAATTTCACGTCGTTGACGGAGTCGCGGATCGATATCGAGCGGTCGTATAGTACATTGAGGTTGACGCTCGGCGGGATCTGCTCGCGGAATCCGGGCAACAGCTTCTTGATCGAGTCGACTACTTCGATGGTATTGGTGCCGGGTTGGCGTTGTATCGCAAGAATGATGCCGCGCGTGCCGTTGTACCACGCGGCGACCTTGTCGGTCTGCACACTGTCGATCACGCGGCCAAGGTCGCCCAGCCGAACCGGCGAACCGTTGCGGTACGTGACGATCAGCGGCCGATACGCGGCCGCGTCGTTGAGCTGGCCGGTCGCTTGCAGCGTGAAAGCGCGGTCCTGGCCGTAGAGCGTGCCGACCGGTACGTTGGCGTTATGCTGGTCAACCACCTGTTGAACCTCGTCCAAGCCGATGCCGCGCGTGGCGAGCGCCCTCGGATCGATCTGGACATGCACCGCGTATTTCTGGCTGCCGAATACCTGTACCTGGGCAACGCCGCTGATGGTCGAGATGCGCTGCGCCATCATCGTCTCCGCGTATTCGTCGACCGCGTACAGCGGCAGCGTGTCGGAAGTCAGAACGAGATAGAAGATTGCCGCATCCGCCGGATTTACTTTGCGATAGGACGGCGGTACCGTCATGGTCGGCGGGAGCTGTTTCGCCGCGCGGGCGATCGCCGACTGCACGTCCTGCGCCGCGGCATCGATGCTGCGGTCGAGCGAGAACTGCAGCGTGATCTGCGTGGTGCCCACCGCGCTGGTCGAGGTCATATTGTCGATGCCCGCGATCAGCGAAAATTCTTTTTCCAGCGGCAGCGCCACAGCCGAGGCCATGGTTTCGGGGCTCGCTCCCGGCAAGGTCCCGCTCACCTGTATGGTCGGAAAATCCACATTGGGCAGCGCGGCCACCGGCAGCGACCGATAGGCAACGATGCCAAAAGCGAGAATTCCGATCATGATCAGCCCGGTCATTACCGGGCGCCGGATGAAAATCTCGGACAGATTCATGATTTCGCCGTGTCCGATTTGGGGGCGACCTTGATGCCGGGACTCAACCGGACCTGACCGATCGTGACGACTTTCTCGCCGGGGGTAAGCCCTTTTGAAATGACCGTTTGCGCGCCCTCGACGCGCTCGACCACGACGGCGCGCTGTTCGGCGGTCATATCGGTCTTGACGACGAATACGAACTGCCCTTTGGGTCCGGTCTGCACCGCCTGCGACGGCACCACGATCGCGTCCTGCTGCTGGCCCAGCGTCAGATTCGCTGTGGCGAATTGCCCCGGCCACAACAGCTTGTCCTGATTCGGGAATACGGCTCTCAACTTGACCGTGCCCGTCGTGGTGTCGACCGCGTTGTCAATGAACGCGAGCTCGCCGTTGGCCGCGGACGCGCCGTGCGAATCCGTCAGACTGGCCTCGACTTTGAGCGTGTGCTTGGCCATCGCAGCGCGGATTGCACCGAGGTATTGCTCCGGAACGGCGAAGTTCAGATAAATCGGGCTGATCTGATTGATGACGACCAGCGGATTGGTGTCGTTGGCCTTCACCATGTTGCCGAGCTGGATCATAATCTTTCCGGTGCGCCCGTTGATCGGCGAGCGAATCGTGGTGTATTCGAATTGCAGCTTGGCGGTTTCTACCGCGGCTTCATCAGAACTCACGGTAGCTTCCGCGGTTTCGACATTGGTGCGGAACTGTGCGTACGCATCCTGCGACACGAAGTTCTTCGCGAGCAGATCCCGGTAGCGAACTTCCTGTGCGCGCGCGCGCTCGAGTTGAGCTTTGTCGCGCAGCAGATTGGCCTGTGCCTGCTTCAGCAGTGCTTGCAAAGGCCGCGCGTCGATCTGGAACAGCGTCTGGCCTTTCACGACGTCCTGTCCGTCGCGAAACGGCGCATCGACGATCTGGCCGTCGACACGCGCTTTGACCGCGACCGTCGCGAACGGCTCGACGTTACCTATCGCCTGGACGCGCAGCGGCACGGTCTGCTGGGTAACTTCGGCCACTATTACCGGCGCTGCGGGCGCTCCTTTGGCTGCCTTGACGTCGGTGGCGGCCGGTGTGTCTTTATTCGAGCACCCGTTCAAACCCAAGGCGATCGCGGCCGCGATGACAAAACCGCATAACGCTCGCGATGCGCCGGGCCATGCCGTATATCGCTTTGAACGATGCCAGACCATATCAATCCGATTCCTGATCTTGAAATGCGCTTTGTGCAATGCAAAGAGCGGCTAATGTTACCCCGTTTGAGACGCACGGTCATAGGACATGGTTCCCGCCGGGCGCAAGCATCTTGGACGGAATCAAAGCGCCGACGGCAGCGCCTGTTTCAGGTATGTGACGATTTGATCGGCCAGGTCTTCGGCAAGACAATCGAATTCGATAACATCACGCATCGAACGCAGCCACGTCAATTGACGTTTCGCGAGCTGGCGCGTCGCTGCGATTCCCTGCTCGCGCAGCGCGGCGAGTCCGATTTCGCCATCGAGATATTGCCAGGTCTGCCGGTAGCCGACGCAGCGCATCGACGGCATTGCGAGATCAAGTGCGTAGCGCTCGCGCAGTTCGCGCAGCTCGCCGATCAGCCCGAGCTCGAGCATTGCTTCGAAGCGCGCCGCAATGCGGTCATGAAGCTGCGCACGGTCGCCCGGCAGCAGCCCGATTTTGAGCGGCGTGTACGGAAAGTAAACATATTTCGGCTTCTGCATAAGCTCAGACATCGGCCGGCTGGTGATGTAAAACACCTCGAGCGCGCGCTGAATGCGCTGCGAATCGTTAGGCGCCAGCCGTGCCGCCGTCTTCGGATCGACGCGCGCTAGCTCGTCATGCAGCGCCGGCCAGCCGGATTCGTTCGCCCTGCTGTCAATCACCATCCGGATGCCAGGGTCGGCTTGCGGCAGCTCCGACAGACCTTCCAGCAGCGTTTTGAAGTACATCATGGTGCCACCAACCAGCAGCGGGACGCTGCTGCGCTCGGTGATTTCGCGCATCAACGCCTGCGCGTCGTCGCGAAAACGCGCCGCCGAGAAAGTCTCGTCGGGCTCGATTACGTCGATCAGATGATGCGGCGCGGCTTTAAGCGTTTCGGCGTCGGGCTTGCCGGTGCCGATGTTCATGTGGCGATAAACCTGAGCCGAGTCGACACTGATGATTTCGCACGGCAGCTCGCGCAACAGTTCGACCGCCACGCCGGTCTTGCCGCTCGCGGTCGGGCCCATGAGAAAAATGGCCGGCGGGTATTTCTGGTGAGGCGTGAGGCGTGAGACGTGAAGCGCGGAATCCTTCCCTTCTGGAGTTGCATTTGCTTTCCGCCTCACTCCTTACCCCTCGCGCCCTACTCAGCGCCCCCGCATGAAGAGTCGGTCGAGCTCGGCGATGGAAATCTGGTGCCACGTCGGCCGGCCGTGGTTGCATTGACCGGAACGCTCGGTTGCTTCCATTTCGCGCAGCAACGCGTTCATTTCCTGGATCGTCAGCATGCGGTTGGCGCGCACCGCCGAGTGGCATGCCATCGTCGACAGCAGCTCGTTCTGGCGCAGGGCGAGCACGCCGCTGGTTAATCCATCGGCGCCGGATTCGCGCACTTCGGCGAGCACATCGCGCGCGAGCTCGCCGGCGTCGGCGTCTTTCAACGCGACCGGCACACCGCGCACCGCGAGCGCAGTCGGCGAGAGCGCGGCGATTTCGAAACCAATTTTGGCAAGTGTTTCGGCATGCTCTTCGGCGGTTGCAACGTCGATGCGCTGCGCGTTGAATACCACCGGGATCAGCAGTGGCTGCATTACGATGCGGTCTGTATCGAGCTGGATTTTGAGTTTTTCGTAAACGATGCGCTCATGCGCCGCGTGCATGTCGACGATCACGAGACCATGCTCGTTCTGGGCCAGGATGTAGATTCCGCGCAGTTGCGCGAGCGCATATCCCAACGCCGGTATCTCGGCGCCTGTTTGCGCGAACGGCGGGAGCTGCGCTGCCGCTTCGCCCGCGGCCGCACTCCGCCCGGCGTATTCGCGGCCGAACAGCGTTGCGTAGGCGGCGGCGGGTTGCGCGACGCCGAGCGACATTCGATGCTGCATCGGCATGAAACCCGCCACCGAGGACTGCGCTGCCAGCCCGGCACCGACATCGGCGGCGCCACCGGCAACAGTGCCCGCAAGCGCGCGGCTCAAAGCGTGAAACACAAACTGGTGCATGGCTTGCGAATCGCGAAAACGCACTTCGCTTTTGGCCGGATGCACATTGACGTCGACGCGTGCCGGATCGATTTCCAGAAACAGCACGTACGACGGATGCCGGTCGTGGTGCAGAACGTCCTGGTAGGCCTGGCGCAGTGCGTGGCTGAGGACTTTGTCACGCACGAAGCGGTGGTTGACAAAAAAGTACTGCGCATCGCGGCCGCCGCGCGCCGCCGCGGGCAAACCCACGACCCCGGTCAGGCGCAGCCCGTTGCTGTGCGCGTCGACCGCGATCGTCGCCGCGGCGAACTCGTTGCCGAGAACGGCGGTAATGCGGTCTGCGGCATTCTGCGCTTTGAGGTGCGCTTGCGCGCGGCCGTTGTGCTGCAGCCTGAAGCCGGTTTCAGGCCGCGCCAGGGCGACACGCTTGAAAACCTCGTCGCAGTGCGCGTATTCAGTGGCTTCGGACTTCAGAAATTTGCGGCGCGCAGGCGTGTTGAAATACAGATCACGCACTTCGACGCTGGTGCCCGCATCATATGCCGCCGGCTTGGGTGTGGATACCGCGCCGCCTTCGGCTGCGATCGACCATGCGTGGTCCGCGTCGCGCGTGCGGCTCGTCAGTGTCAGATTGGAAACTGCCGCGATACTTGCCAGTGCTTCACCGCGAAAACCGAGGCTCGCGATGCGCTCGAGATCTTCGAGCGTCGCGATCTTGCTGGTCGCGTGGCGCGCGAGCGCGAGCGCGAGCTCGGCCTGGCCGATACCGGTGCCGTCGTCGCTGACTTTGAGCAGCTTGATGCCACCGCTGGCGAGCTGAATGCTGATGTCATGGGCGTTGGCGTCCAGACTATTTTCAAGCAGTTCCTTGAGCGCGGCCGCCGGGCGTTCGACAACTTCGCCGGCGGCAATCTGGTCGATCAGCAAATCGGGAAGAACGTGAATTGCGGCCATGGAAAATTATAGCGCGGTTGATCAGGGCTGCACGGGTTTCGCGCCTGCCTTGGTATAATCGAATATCAACTTCGGCAGCAATAAACAGGGGAGATTCATGCCTCAGGTCATTGGCGTACCAAAAGAGACCGCGGCGGGCGAAAAGCGCGTTGCCACGGTACCTGAAATCGTTGAAAAACTCATTAAATTGGGATTCAGGGTTGCCGTGGAAACCGGCGCGGGGGATGCCGCGAATTTCAGCGACGATGTCTACCGCGCCGCGGGCGCCGAGATCGTCGAATCGGCGGCCAAGCTGTGGTCCGCGTCGGACATCGTTTTCAAAGTGCGCGGTCCGAATGCGGAAGAAATCGGCCTGATGCGCGAAGGCGGCACGCTGGTCAGCTTCATCTGGCCGGCTCAGAACCCCGAACTGCTGAAACAGCTCGCGGCGAAGAGGGCGACCGTGCTCGCGATGGACAGCGTGCCGCGCATCTCGCGCGCGCAGAAGCTCGATGCGCTCTCGTCGATGGCGAACATTGCCGGCTATCGCGCGGTGATCGAAGCGGCGCATCAATTCGGCCGTTTCTTCACCGGTCAGATTACGGCTGCAGGCAAGGTACCGCCAGCCAAGGTTTTCGTCATCGGCGCGGGTGTTGCGGGCCTTGCTGCAATCGGCACGGCCTCAGGACTGGGCGCTATCGTGCGCGCCAACGACACGCGCCCCGAAGTGGGCGATCAGGTCAGATCCATGGGCGGCGAGTTTGTCACGGTTGACTATCAGGAAGAAGGGTCCGGCGTCGGCGGTTATGCCAAAGTCATGAGCGAAGGCTTCCTCAAAGCCCAGGCCGCGGTGTTTGCCAAGCAGGCGCAGGAAGTGGACATCATCATTACCACGGCACTCATTCCGGGCAAGCCCGCGCCGAAGCTGATAAGCGCTGACATGGTGAAATCGATGAAACCGGGCAGCGTCATCGTCGATATGGCCGCGGAGCAGGGCGGCAACTGCGAATTGACTGTGCCGAATCAGGTGACCGTGAAGCACGGTGTGACCATCATCGGCTACAGTGATTTGCCGAGCCGCCTGTCCAAGCAGTCGAGCACGCTATATGCGACCAACCTGTTCCGGCTGACTGAAGAGTTGTGCAAGACCAAAGACGGGATCATCAACGTCAACATGGAGGACGAGGTGTTGCGCGGGACGACGGTGGTCAAGGAAGGCAATATCACATGGCCGCCGCCGGCGCCAAAACTTTCTGCTGCACCGCCGGTAGTGGCCAAGCCGGCCGTCGCCCCGCCGCCGACAGCGGGCGGACATGGCAAAAGCAGCGCGCCCGCTTCCGGCACGAGGACCGCAGTCACGTTTAGCATAGCGGCGCTGCTGTTCGGGTTCATCGGCTATAGTGCACCCGCAGCCTTCCTCCCCCATTTCACTGTCTTCGTGCTGGCTTGTTTCGTCGGTTACATGGTGGTCTGGAATGTTACCCCCGCACTGCACACGCCGTTGATGAGCGTCACCAATGCGATCAGCAGCATCATCGCCATCGGCGCGCTGGTGCAGATTGCGCCGCCGCTCGATGCGGGACTCGCCCGCCCGGAGGACTGGATACATTGGCTCGCGGTCGCGGGAATCGCGCTCACTGCAATCAACATGTTCGGCGGCTTCGCCGTTACCCAGCGCATGCTGGCAATGTTCCGCAAATAAGGGAGACGATACGTGTCTGAAAGTCTGGCTACCGTCTCTTATATCGGAGCGACGATTCTTTTTATCCTGAGTCTGGGCGGCCTCTCCAATCCGGAGAGTTCCAGGCGCGGCAATCTATACGGCATGATCGGTATGACGATCGCTGTACTCGCGACGGTATTCGGTCCCCGCGTCGTGGCGGCGGGCATTCCGTGGATCGTCGGGTGCATGGTAATAGGCGGCAGCATCGGACTCTACGCCGCGCGCACCGTAAAAATGACGCAGATGCCGGAACTGGTTGCGCTGATGCATAGCCTGGTCGGTCTCGCGGCGATGCTGGTGGGATTCGCGAATTACATCGATCCGGCGGCGTCCTCCCATCTGACGGAAGCGGAAAAGACCATCCATGAGATTGAGATCTACATCGGCATCCTGATCGGCGCGGTGACTTTCTCGGGCTCGATCATCGCGTTTGGCAAACTCTCAGGAAAAATCGGCGGCAAGCCGATGCTGCTGCCCGCGCGTCACTGGCTGAATCTCGCAGGCCTGCTGATCATCATCTATTTCGGGCGCGAATTTCTCCACGCCGGCGCGGTGGAGGACGGCATGAAGCCGCTGATCGTAATGACTGTGATTGCGCTGCTGTTCGGCATCCATATGGTGATGGCGATCGGCGGTGCCGACATGCCGGTGGTGATATCGATGCTGAACAGCTACTCCGGGTGGGCGGCGGCGGCGACCGGTTTTATGTTGTCGAATGACCTCTTGATCGTGACCGGCGCGCTCGTGGGCTCGAGCGGCGCCATCCTTTCTTACATCATGTGCCGCGCGATGAATCGCCATTTCATCAGCGTAATCGCGGGCGGCTTCGGCACCGGCGGCGGCACGCCTGCAGCCAAGGACGCCGCGCTTCCGGCGGGCGAAGTGACGCCGATCAGTGCCGTAGAAACGGCGGAACTGCTGCGCGAGGCCAAGAGCGTGATCATCGTGCCGGGCTACGGAATGGCGGTCGCTCAGGCGCAGCACACGGTCTATGAGATCACCAAGTATCTGCGTGACAAGGGCATCAACGTGCGCTTCGGTATACACCCCGTTGCCGGCCGCATGCCCGGTCATATGAACGTGCTGCTCGCCGAGGCCAAAGTGCCCTACGACATCGTGTTCGAAATGGACGAGCTCAACGCGGACTTTCCGGATACCGACGTCGCCATGGTGATCGGCGCCAACGACATCGTGAATCCAGCGGCCCAGGATGATCCCACGAGCCCGATCGCTGGCATGCCGGTGCTCGAAGTCTGGAAGGCCAAGACCTCGATTGTGATGAAGCGCAGCATGGCCTCCGGCTATGCGGGCGTCGATAATCCGCTCTTCTACAAAGAGAACAATCGCATGCTGTTCGGCGATGCAAAGAAAATGCTGGACGAAGTTCTCGTCGCGCTGAAAGCCTGAACGTCGGCAGAAGTCCGTGCAGACGGTCGCAGGCTATGACAGCCACGACAAAATTCAGAGTACCGGCACGAGCGCGAGGAAACGAGTACGGAATCCCGAAGGATCCTGGCCTGCTTCAGCCAGACCCGCGCCGCCTCAAGGATTGACGACGAGGCGCGAGCGCGCGAGCGGCGGGTTCTGCGCGAAATAACGCTTGATGCCCGACAGGATCGCGGCGGCCATTTTTTCCTGGTAGGCTTCGTCGCTCAGCCGGCGCTCTTCTTCCGGATTGCTGATGAATGCGGTCTCGATCAGGATCGACGGAATGTCGGGCGCCTTCAGGACCGCGAATCCCGCCTGTTCGACCGATCCTTTGTGCAGCGTATTGATTTCGCCGAGCTCGCTTAAGACTGATTTGGCAAGTTTCAGACCGTCATTAATCGTCGCGGTTTGCGATAAATCGAGCAGGGTCTGCTTCAGGTACGGATCGGACACGTCGAGGTTGACGCCGCCGATCAGGTCGGCTTCGTTTTCCTTCTTCGCGAGCCAGCGCGCCGCGGCCGACGTGGCGCCGTTTTCCGACAACGCGAACACTGACGAGCCGCGGGCATCGGGTTTGATGAAAGCGTCGGCATGGACCGATACGAAAAGATCCGCGTTGATGCGCCGCGCTTTTTGCACCCGCATGTGCAAAGCGATGAAGTAGTCGCCGTCGCGCGTCAAAACCGCGCGCATATTCGGTTCCTGATCGATCATCGTTTTCAGCCTGCGCGCGATCGCGAGGGTCACGTCTTTCTCATGCGTGCCACGGCGGCCTTTGGCGCCCGGATCCTCGCCGCCGTGCCCGGCATCGACCGCGATCAGCGTCAGCCGCTGGTTTTCGCTCTTGCCAGGGGGGCGCATGACCGGTTTTCCCGGCGTCGGGCGCACGGTTTCGACGGGCGCAGTTGCGCCAGCTTCGGCGGGCTTGCTCGGCGCGGTCGGGGCAGGCGCGGGCGCGCTATCTGTAGGTGTCTGCGCGGCTTGCGTTTTTTCGAGCAGCGCGAGCAGAGGGTCAACGGCTTGCGCTGGATAAATGTCGAGCACCAATCGATTCCCGTACTCGGCAATCGGCCGCAGCGTGAACACCTCGGGCTTGGCTTCACTTTTGAGATCGAATACCAGGCGCACAACACCGGGCTTGAAGCGGCCGATGCGAACCGATTTCACGTAAGGATCATTCGCGCCGACTTTTCCCGCGAGCTCTTCGAGCGCGGGCGTGACCGCGACATCTTCGAGATCGAGCACGACGCGGTCGGGATTTTTCAATTGCAACAGCTGATGGCGAAGCGGTGCCGCGGATTCGAGCGCGATGCGCGTGTAATCCTGTGCCGGCCATACGCGCGTCGAAGTGACTTGAGTCGCCGCCGCTGCCGGAATGGACAACGCGAGCATGCTTAGCAGCAGCGAAAGAGGAAATGAAAATGCGCGAAGCCGCGAGCTAAAAAGGTGCCTGCACACTGCGCATTTCGCGGTGTTCGAGCCTCTTAGCGTTGCACCCGCATCAAACAATGTCTGCCCGCCTCCGTATTTGCCATGATCGTAACACTGCGTCCGCTGCCGTCGATATCGATCTCGATTCTCAAATCCGGTGCGGGCAGTTCGCCTCCGGCCTTTTCCGGCCATTCGATGAGGCATACGGATTCGCTATTGAAATATTCGCGCAAACCCGCATCGACCCATTCGTCCGAACGCGTGAATCGATAAAAATCAAAGTGATACAAGTATAAACTAGAAATAGTATAAGGTTCAACCAGCGTGAAAGTCGGACTTTTGATCGACTCAGTTACCCCAAGCGCGCGCAAAATGCCGCGCGCGAGCGTAGTTTTGCCCGAGCCGAGATCGCCGCAGAGATAAATTACCATGCCCGGCTGCAGGCCCGGGGCGAGCGCCGCACCCAACGCAAGCGTCGCGGTCTCGGTAGGCAGAAAGCGTGTCAATCGCGCGGGCGTCTGTTTATGATTGGAAGCCATGCAGCTCGAAATGAAAACTCCGCTGCCGCTCGATGCGGCTCGACTCACGCAGCAGATCCGCCAGTGGGGCGCGCAGCTCGGGTTTCAAAAAATCGGAGTTTCGGACGTCGACTTGAGTCGTGCCGAACCGCGCCTGAGCGAATGGCTGAGTGCGGGTTTTCATGGCGAGATGGATTATATGGCAAAGCACGGCGCTAAACGCGCGCGCCCCGCGGAACTGGTTCCCGGCACCTTGCGCGTAATCGCCGCGCGTATCGATTATCTGCCGCCGCGCGCCGTCGAGAGCTGGCGCGTGATCGACACGCCGACGCAGGCATTCGTATCGCGCTATGCGCTCGGGCGCGATTATCACAAGGTATTGCGCCGGCGCCTGCAGCTGCTCGCCGGCCGCATCGAGGCTGCGGTCGGCGCTTACCAATATCGGGTGTTTACCGACAGCGCACCGGTGATGGAAGTCGAGATCGCCGAAAAAGCGGGCCTGGGCTGGCGCGGCAAGCACACGCTGCTCTTGACGCGTGAAGCGGGTTCGTATTTTTTCCTCGGCGAGATTTATACGGATCTGCCGTTGCCGGTCGATCGTGCGGAAAAGAATCACTGCGGAACGTGCGAGAAGTGCATCGATATTTGTCCGAC